>CAIYVA010000095.1 GCA_903929455.1 uncultured Pseudomonadota bacterium
ACGGTCGGCTCCTGCGCGCAAATTGGTAAAAATGTCCATCTCTCAGGTGGCGTTGGTATTGGTGGCGTACTCGAGCCACTGCAAGCGTCACCGACGATCATTGAGGACAACTGCTTTATCGGTGCGCGCTCAGAGATCGTTGAGGGCGTGATCGTCGAGCGCGGCGCTGTGATCTCCATGGGCGTCTACATTGGCGCTAGCACCAAGATATACGACCGCGAATTAGGCACCGTCAGTTACGGCCGCGTACCTGCAGGCTCCGTCGTTGTATCTGGCAACTTGCCCTCCCCTGATGGAAAGTATTCGTTGTACTGCGCGGTGATCGTCAAAAAAGTGGACGAAAAGACACGCGCCAAGACATCGATCAATGAGCTGCTACGCGACTAGATCAGCATGCGCTGTAGACGACCGACCCTGCTGAGTTGCACAGGGTAGGCCCTGACGGATCACTAGCCAAAACGGCCGGTAATGTAATCCTCCGTGAGCCGATGGCCCGGGTTCGTGAAGATCTGATTGGTGGCCCCCACCTCAATCAACTCACCCATATGAAAGTAAGCGGTGCGCTGTGACACGCGCGCCGCTTGCTGCATGTTGTGGGTCACGATCACGATGGTGTATTTATCTCTGAGTTCGTCAATCAAGTCTTCAATACGCGCCGTCGCTACCGGATCGAGCGCCGAGCACGGCTCATCCATCAAAATCACCTCTGGATCAACCGCCATGGCGCGCGCAATGCACAAACGCTGTTGTTGACCACCCGATAACCCGGTACCTGGGTGACTCAGGCGGTCCTTCACCTCACTCCACAAGCCAGCCTTTTGCAGCGATGACTGCACAATCACGTCCAAATCTGCACGCGTGACGGCGAGCCCATGAATGCGCGGGCCATAGGCAACGTTTTCATATATCGATTTCGGAAATGGGTTGGGCTGCTGAAACACCATTCCAACACGTGCGCGTAACTGCACCACGTCCTGATCACCACTATAAATATCCTCGCCGTCTAAGGTAATTCGCCCTGTCATGCGGGCACCCGGAATCGTGTCATTCATCCGATTCATCGAGCGCAGGAAGGTCGATTTCCCGCAACCCGATGGACCGATCAGCGCAGTCACCGAGTGCAAACCAATGTCGAGATTAATGTCCTTAATGGCCTGCTTGGCGCCATAAAAAATATTCACTGCACGCGCACTGAGCACGGGTTGCTGCACAGATATCTGGCCAACTGTGCGCGTTTCTACTGGCTCACCTGGCAGCGAGTGATCGGGCGCCGCTGTCACTTGGATTGAATTGGTAGTCACGCTCGCACCCTCTTAATTCTCAACAACGGACACTTTCGACGTAGCAATAGCACGCAGTTACCACCGTCGCTCAAAGCGATTTCTCAGGATAACGGCCAGCAAGTTCATGGTCAGCAAGAAAGCCAGCAGCACCATAATGGCCGCTGACGTCCGCTCCACAAAAGCCTGCTCCGCACTGCTGCTCCACAGATACACTTGCACCGGCAAGGCCGTCGCAGCTGAGCTCAAATTAGTAGGCACATCGGCAACGAAAGACACCATGCCAATCATTAACAGCGGTGCGGTTTCACCCAACGCGCGCGCCATACCAATGATCGCTCCGGTCAACATGCCCGGAAGTGCCAACGGCAAGACGTGATGCAGAACCATTTGTACCCGCGAGGCCCCTATGCCGAAGGCCGCCTGCCGGATGGACGGGGGAACCGCCTTAAGGGCCGCGCGACTAGAAATAATAATGGTCGGCAGCGTCATTAGGGTCAGCACCAGACCACCCACCAAGGGCGATGAGCGTGGCAAACCAAAAAACTGAATAAACACGGACAGCCCCAAAATACCAAATACGATAGACGGCACAGCCGCTAGGTTGTTGATATTCACTTCGATGACATCGGTAAAGTGATCGCGCCTCGCAAACTCTTCCAGATACAGAGCCGCCGCTACGCCGATTGGAAATGACAAGCCAATGGTGATCAACAAGGCAAATAGAGAGCCCTTCACCGCGCCCAAGATACCCGCCTGCTCCGGCTCTCTCGAGTCGCCCTCAGTAAAAAACGACCAGTTAAAATGCCGCTCGACCCGATGGCCGGCTGTCAAAGCAGCCATCCATTTGATTTCCTGATCATCCACTCGGCGATCTTCTTCGGCAGCCTCCGTAGAGATTTCACCTTTGACCAACAGATCGATGTGATCATCTGCCAACAACCACACTGAATCGCTATGACCGATTAAGCCTGGGTTTCCTACCACATGATCTTTCAAAGCGCGCTCAGCTGACTCACTCAGTAAGCCATACAACTTTCGCTGCTCGGAACGCTCAACCACATCGGGAAACTGAGCCCGCATGCTCGCCTTGATTACCCCTTGGTAATTACCGTCCGCCAGATCCTGCGCTAATCGCGTGCCGTTAGGATCGATCAGTTCTTCTGCATAATTAATATCCACGCGGATATACGTCTGCTCAAACGCTCGATATCCCTTGCCAATAATATTGGCGAATAAGAACACCATAAAGCCCACAGACAACAGGACCGCGGTCAATCCATACAATCGAAAACGTCGCTCAGCCCAGTGCCGTCGCCGCAATCGCTTCGCCACGCGCCGTGCGCGAACAGCGGAGGTATCACTGATACTGTTCACGATATTTCCGCACAATCACAAGCGCTATAAAATTAAGGGCCAAGGTCGCAGCAAATAACACCAAGCCTAGCGCGAAAGCTGCCAGCGTCTTTGGGCTGTCGAACTCTGAGTCACCCACCAACAACTGCACAATTTGAACCGTGACCGTGGTGACCGAGCGAAAGGGATTGGCGGTCATGGTGCCGGTAAGCCCTGCCGCCATGACCACAATCATCGTCTCGCCAATCGCGCGCGAAACAGCCAACAGTACGCCACCGGCAATGCCGGGTAACGCCGCGCGCAGCACCACCTTGCGTATGGTTTCAGAACGAGTGGCGCCTAAGGCAAGCGAACCGTCCCGCAACGCCTTCGGTACAGCCGTGATCATGTCGTCGGCCAGGGACGACACAAAGGGAATGATCATCACACCCATGACCAAGCCTGCCGCCAAGCCGCTTTCTGGTGCGACAGCAACACCGATCACGCGACCAAAATTGACCAAAAGAGGCCCGACGGTCAACGCCGCAAAAAAGCCGTAGACCACCGTTGGAATACCGGCAAGCAATTCGAGCAAGGGCTTCGCAATCGCGCGTACGCGACGATTGGCATATTCAGCCAGATAAATCGCCGCAAACAAGCCAATCGGGATCGATACGCCCATGGCCACCACCGAGATGACCAACGTTCCCAAGAACAGTGGAACCGCACCAAATGCACCAGATGAGCCTACTTGATCGGCGCGAATCGCCATCTGGGGGCTCCACTGCGTACCGAATAAAAAGTCGGTCACCGGCACCAGATGAAAAAACCGCAACGCCTCAAACAAGACAGAGGCAACAATACCAATGGTGATAAAAATGGCGAGCGTTGAACAGGCGGCAAGACCTACCCTAAATACTTTTTCCACCGCATGTCGGGCCCGCACCGTGGGCGATAGTCGGTGCCAAGTGAGCCCCCCTGCGAGCAACATCACACACAGAGCCAGCACCGCAACCGCACTATGACTTAACTGTTCCAAGCGCCGTAACTCGAAGGCTGCCGCCTTCACACTCGGTGATGCCAACGCGAGCGGCACCGTGCCATCCTCTACATTCTGAATATCACTGAGAAGCAAACTGCGTTGCCCGGGCGACATAGGCGCTGTCACTGATGACGCCTGGGACACGACCGCACTCACGATTAAACGATGACCGAGCGCATTCCAAGCCAACACAATGGCCAGTGCGGGCAGCAAACACCAAGCAGCCACCCACAACCCGTAATGACCGGGAAGAGAATTTAATTTTGAAATACCGCTGCGGCCGCCGACTAGGGCAATAGAGCGACTGCGCCCTACGAAATACATGGCAACGGAACAACCGATCAGAATGAGGAGAAGCGTAGAGGTCAGCATGGCTTTCGGCGAATATGAGCCCTAATTCCTGACGTGACCGAGCGAACGCTACCCGCGACTGAACAGCACACACCCAACGATCCCTAGGCTGGCTACTGCTTCCGGTATTATGGCCGTGAATTGTGACAGTTTTGTTGCAAAGCGCGTCTGGTACTACGCTGTGAATAGCCGCTAACACTCTGTTTTAGAAACCTTTATACTGCCATCCCCCTAAAGCCCAAGCCAATCCGTAAGCGCCATGTCAGACGTTTTATCTCTCACCGAACAGTTGATCCGATGCCCATCAATTTCTCCGAAGGACGCGGGGTGTCAGGACATCATCGCTGGCCGTCTTGAGAAAGCAGGTTTTACCATCGAGTGGATGCCCTTCGGCGAGGTGCAAAACTGTTGGGCCACCCGCGGTCAGGGGTCACCGACGCTGTGCTTTGCGGGTCACACCGACGTGGTACCCACAGGACCGCTGGAGGCGTGGCTCACGGATCCTTTTACACCGAGCGTGCAAGACGGCGTTTTGTTCGGTCGCGGCGCGGACGATATGAAAAGCGGCTTAGCCGCTATGGTGACAGCGACCGAATCCTTCGTAACCAACAACCCCCACCATCAGGGCCGGATCGCCTTTCTGGTCACCAGCGACGAGGAAGGACGCTCAGTCGAGGGCACACTGAAAGTGGTGGAAGAGCTGAAATCTCGACACGAGACCATTGATTGGTGCTTGATTGGTGAGCCCTCTAGCGAACACCGCTTTGGCGATACCATCAAGATAGGCAGACGCGGATCTCTCAGTGGACGGTTACGTATCGAAGGGATTCAAGGCCATATCGCCTACCCACATCTTGCCGATAACCCCATCCATCGATTTGCACCGGCACTGACCGAACTGTGCGCGCATCACTGGGATGATGGCAATGAACACTTCCAGCCGACCTCCTTTCAGGTCGCCAATCTAAACGCGGGCACGGGCGCACCCAACGTGATTCCCGGTGAGTTGCATGCGCGCTTCAATCTGCGCTTTTGTCCGCTTCAGACCGTCGAGGGCTTGCAAGCAGAGGTGTCTCGGATACTCGACCGTCATCAACTGCAGTACCAACTCGAGTGGTTCATCTCAGGCCTCCCCTTTTACAGTCCACCCGGCCCACTGAGTGAGGCGGCGGTAGCGGCTTTGACAGAGACCATGGGCGCACCGCCTAAGTTATCCACGGGCGGCGGCACATCGGATGGTCGATTCATAGCGACGCTAGGCACCCAAATCGTTGAGTTGGGCGTGACCAATCAAACGATCCACCAGGTCAATGAGCGCGTAAAAGTTGAAGAAATTATATATTTAGAAAAGACTTACGAGAGAATTCTCGAAATCTTATTAAAGTAGATGAGACAGCGTGGGCGAACAGACGATTAGTCGCGGCGCGCGTTATTAAAGACCCCTAAGAGGCCTAACGCAACAAGCGACAGAAGCACCCAACCCGCCATCGACAGACCCCACAGCGACCAGGTCACCGCCTGACACTCGCCCCCACCGTTCCAGACCGTCAGGACGACCTGGTGCACGGGCAGCAAATCAAACAGCGTATAGACATCAGCTCCGCACGATGGCAGTGACCCCATCGGTTGCGCTTGCATCCACACCTGACGCGCGGCTAACGCGACGCCTGCCGCCGCACAGAGCCCGAGTAACAGCGCGTACACACGCGCCATCCACGTACGCGGATGATGGATAGTTGCTAGTAAAAACACCACACCCACTGCAGCGACAGCAAGCCGTTGCAACAGACACATATTGCACGGCTGTAGTCCTTGGACGTATTGAGTGAACAGCGCATACGCCAACAGGCCAGCAACCAGGGTGGCACCTATTCCGTTGGTTGCACGGCGACCCACGCGCCAGGCGTCATTAAGCGCCACGGCCTAGGGCCTCTATCTGCTTTTCGATATCGTCTAGAGAGGTATGCCGGACATCCTTGCCGTAGACCATATAGATGACGTACTCGCAGATGTTTTTGGCATGGTCACCAATTCTTTCCAACGAACGCGCTACCCACAACACATCTAACGCGCGCCGGATCGTGCGGGGGTCTTCCATCATGAAGGTAATCACTTGGCGCTGAATGGCGTCAAATTCCTCGTCAAGCACTTTATCCTGCCGACAGTTTCGTAAGGCGGCCGGCGCATCCAAGCGCGCAAAGGCGTCAAGCGCATCACGCAACATCTGGTGCGCCAGCCGGCCCAGATGCTTGATCTCGCGATAACGATCGGAGGGGCGCTCCATGGTGGCCAGACGGGAGGCAATATTGCCGATCTTTTCAGCCTCGTCGCCGATACGCTCCAGATCCGTGATGGTCTTAATGATCGCGACAATCAAACGCAGATCGAAAGCGGCTGGCGAGCGAGTTGCCAAGATGCGACTGCACTCCTCATCGATGGATACCTCCATGTCATTGACTTTGTGGTCACCGCGCGCGACCTCCTCACCCAACGCACTGTCGCCTTCTACCAGCGCCTGCACGCCTTGCGATAGCTGCTGCTCGACATAGCCACCCATCTGCAGCACGCGACTGCGCACTTGCTCTAAGTCTTCATTAAAGCGTCGAGAAATATGGGGGCCGAGTTCGTTGACGTCCATAACCACACCTCAATTGTAATGAGCCGACTATATACGCATCTCTAGCGTCTGTCAGGCGTACACCACCCACAGTCACACCAGCGAGTAGCGTCTGTCTCTCGCAACATCACAACGGCGTAAAACCTAAGAAGCACGCCAGCACGGCGCCTGACTAGGACACACCCGTCATGACGCGAGCGACCCGCCGTTATCAGCGGTGACTAGATCACTCGCGCTGGCAGTCGACGACCGCAGGTCGCTTCAGCAGGGCCTTGCGACGCACGCGGGTCGCGTCACGAATATCCACCAAATTCCCAATAAACTGGCGTGTGGCGAACTCCCAGCCATACTCAAGCGCTTGCGCACGGCACGCCGTCGGATCAAGCCTTAGCGCACCCTCAATGGCGTCTGCCAAACGGTGTCGCAGACAACCTGTCTCCCCCTCGCGAATCACATCCAGTGGCCCCGTCACAGGGTATGCCGCCACCGGCAATCCACAAGACATCGCCTCCAACATGACAAGCCCAAACGTATCTGTTCGACTGGGAAACACAAAACAATCGGCTCCCGCTAGCCATTCCGCCAGGGCTTGGCCAAATTGAAAACCTGGAAACACCACCGAGGGGTAGCGCTGTCGCAGATCCGCTAGCGCAGGCCCACCGCCCACCACGACCTTAGTGCCGGGCACATCGGCCAGACAGAAATCCTCAACGCCCTTTTCAACCGCCACACGCCCCACGTACATCATGATCGGGCCGGGGTAAGGCAATTGCACCTCGGGCCTGGGTTTAAACAGCGCCGTGTCCACGCCGCGTGTCCAATGGCACAGGTGCCTAAATCCACGCGCACGCAACTCACGACGAACCTGGCGGGTGCCGACCATGGTGCGCACAGCCGGCGCATGAAAACGCCGGAGTACGCTATAGCTTAGCCACTCAGGTATCGGGTAACGGGCACGCACGTACTGCGGAAACTGCGTGTGATAAGCCGTGGTAAAAGACAAGCGAGCCTGAAGCGCCGCCTGCCGTGCCGCAAATCCTAAGGGCCCTTCCGTGGCGATGTGCAATGCGTCCGGTTTCATCTCATCAATCCATGCCCGCACACGTTTGCCCTGAAAAAGAGCCAAGCGGATCTCTGGATAACTCGGACACTGGATCGTCGGTAAACCGTTTGGACTGAAGACCACCGCGTCGTGACCCAACTGACTCAAGGTGTCGACCGTGTGCGTCAGCGTCGTGACGACACCATTCACCTGCGGTCGCCACGCATCCGTGACAATCGCAATCTTCACTTACGCCGCCACATTGAGCTTTTCCGCTGGCAGTATTGAATCACCCGCCACGGCACGCAACGCCACCGGCACCTCACAGCCCGTCCAATACGTTAAGGCCAGCTCGCCCGCATGGTTCTCCACCAAAGCAGAACAGTGCTCGACCCAGTCACCGTCATTGCAATAGTGCACGCCGTCAACTAGCCGAATGGCGGGTCGATGAATATGCCCACAGATCACGCCATCAAGGCCATGACGCGCCGCCGCATGCGCCGCCGCATGCTCAAAACGCTCGATATATCGGCGCGCATCCGGCACTTGATGCTTAAGCCAGGACGCCAACGACCAATAGCCATAGCCCAGCTTATGTCGACATTTCTGGATAATGTGTCCCAGCCACATCAGCACGTCATACATTTTATCGCCGAGATGCTTGAGCACTTCACTGAACTTAACGGCGTGATCAAAGTCATCGCCATGCAGCACTAGGTAGCGCTTACCAGCGGACGTTTCGTGGATGAAATCTCGTCGAATGTCGACACCCATTAGCGCCGAACCACATAGATCTCGGAAAGCCTCATCGTGATTACCGGGCACATACACCACGTGGGTGCCTGACTGAGCGATGGCAACGATTTTACGCACCACCGCCTGATGTGACTCTGGCCAGTAAGGGCGTCGCTTCATGCTCCAAATATCAACGATGTCCCCCAGCAAGACCAGTTGACTGGCATCTAACTGCTCTAGAAATTGCAACAAGCGCTCTGCTTGGCAACCGCGGTAACCCAGATGGACGTCGGAGATAAACACAGTTTTCAGGGCGCGTTGCCCCGCGACAGGCTGGCTTACTTCGCTCATCAAACCCCCAGCTAAAGCTGATGGGGCCAACTTTGCCAGTCGTTTCTTACAGGATTGTGTACCGAATAAAAATTGTTTCTGACAATGGCATGCGTTAGGCAGCGAGGCGACGAGTTGGGAAGTGGCAGGTAAACACGCTGCCCCGCATTTCCTCGCTAGTGACCTCTAAGGTGGCCCCATGTCGGGTCAGCGCATGCTTGACGATAGCCAGACCAAGTCCGGCACCCCCGGTCGAGCGGTGCCGACTCTGATCCACTCGGTAGAATCGCTCCGTCAGGCGTGGAATATGCTCCGGTGCGATACCGGTACCGGTATCCGCAACCGAAAAATGAGCACCACTGTCATCTGCCCACCACCGGATATCAACACGCCCTGATGACGGGGTGTACTTGACCGCATTACTAATGAGATTGGCGAAAACGGAGTGCAGCTCGCGCGATGCACCCAGCAGGGAGGCCGTGGACTCCAGATGCAACGCGATCGTGGCGGGGCGATCGGTGAGCGCTAGGTTTTCCTGAGTTAACGAACTCAGCATCGCCCCTACGTCCACCCGCTCATCACCCGCCTCGCCCACAGTGGACTCTAGGCGCGACAGCTCAATCAGACTATCCACCACGGATCGCATGCGTACC
>CAIYVA010000096.1 GCA_903929455.1 uncultured Pseudomonadota bacterium
ATAAGTACCAACACTCAGCAGGTAGCTTAACGCCTCGCACAGACTGTTGGCGAATATCACACACCATCGGCTGAATACGCAGCTCAAAATGGGTAAAGAGATGCGTTAACTCAGGCAATGCCTGCAACGAGACCTCATCAACGGTTGATATGCGCCTCCCAGCAGCCTCCCGCAAGGCGATCAAGTCAGAAAATTCTGGGAAGCTCCAGAGTCCACCCCACACACCTCGCTCCGGTCGCTGCATAAGCAAAACGCCTTGCCGCGCACGAATCACCAACCAAAACACCCGACGTATAGGTTTTACTCGTGTGCGCTTCGGTGATGGAAACTCAGTGGTCTGCCCGAGGGCTAGCGCCTGACAACCTTGCGCCACCGGACAGCGCTCACATTGTGGTCGGTGCCGTGTACACAGGGTTGCACCTAAATCCATAATCGCCTGAGTAAACTGTGCCGCCTGTCGGGGCGGTGTCACCTGCTCACTCAAGGACCACAACTCCTCTGCCACCGATGCAGTGCTCGTCACCCCGGCAACCGCAAACCATCGGGCCAGCACGCGTTTCACATTCCCATCTAAAATCGCATGTCGCTTATCTAAGGCCAGCGCCAAAATGGCGCCGGCTGTCGAGCGGCCAATACCAGGCAAAGCCATCCATGCCTCTCGGGTTTTCGGAAACGTACCCCCGCTTTCAACACCAATGCATTGCGCAGCGCGATGGAGGTTACGGGCGCGCGCGTAATAACCCAGACCGGACCAGTGATACAGCACCTCGTCTAGTGACGCAGCAGCCAATGTCTGCACATCGGGGAAGCGCTGCAGGAAGCGCTCAAAATACGGAATGGCTGTGACCACCTGCGTTTGCTGCAGCATGATTTCTGACACCCAGACACGATAAAGCGTGCGATTCACCTGCCACGGCAACTGATGACGCCCATGCCGCTTAAACCAGGCCAGCAGCGCCGGCGCAAAGCGAGCTGGATCAGCGCGTTTAGGCCTCACTCGTGGCTCATCGTCGAGTCGGTTGCGCCGCTGGCACCGCCACTGGCGGCACCGCGGTCAGCACCAGATGCACCACCACCTCGACTGAGTGCCCAATGATCCCTGCATCTGCCCACTCGCCTGCACCCAATCCAAAATCCAAGCGATTTAAGTTCACGCGAGCATCCAGCGTGGCGCCACCTGCCGTTGGCTTCCACACAAAGGGAAAAGCAATTCGCTTGGTACGTCCTTTAATCGTCAGATCCGCATCCCCCACAGGACCGCTGGTCGTCTGTCGAATCGCAACCGTCCGGAACCTGGCATCCGGAAAACGACCAACATCAAACCATTCCGCGCTAATCAAGGCCTGATCACGTTCAAGACTGCGCGTGTCTAGCGAAGGTAGATGAATCACCACATCCAAAGAAGAGCCCGGCAGATCGGTAGCGGCATAGTGGATCGTGGCATCAAAATCCTTGAACACCCCGGTGAACTTGTCACCCTGCTGCAAGCCTATAAACGACAGCGCGCTCTGACTTTTCATCACCCGATACAGAGGCGCTACCGCGTGCGCTGGCAACATCCAGACGACAACCGAAAGCCACACGATCAACACACGACGTAGCCACTGACCCATACCTGAAGACTCCTACCGAAACGGCAACATGCGCCGCATGATGTCATCGCGATCAACCCAATGATGCTTGCAGGCGGCAGCGATATGCACGAGCAAAAGACCCATGAAGATATACACCGCTGCCTCATGCACTTGCCGAGCGATCACTTTGATCGATGGATTCGCATCCAGCAATGCCGGCCAGTGGATATAACCGAACCACTGCAATGGGAACCCAGCCGCCGAGTTATATAGCCACCCGGACAGCGGGATTACCAACATCACGACATACAGTGCGGCCACCATGGCACTCGACATGATCGATTGCCACCGGGGCATCACTGGGCGCCCGGGAGCTGTATCTATTAAGCGCCACAGCCAGCGCATGACAGCGAGCACCAGCAACGTGATGCCTAGGGATTTATGACGCGAATAGACTTGGTACTTGGCAAACCCACGCGGCAAGTCGACCATATAAAATCCAATGAACACGGTGACACCGAACAGCAAAAACATCCCCCAATGAAGAATGCGCGCCACTAGGCCCCAACGATCGATCGATGAACGCAGACGCATCATGGTTAGGGCTTAGACGCCAAGGCCTCCACTTCAATACGGATCTGCACATCATCACCGACGGCGCCCAACGACGACTGCAGACCAAAATCAGAGCGACGAATCGTGGTTGTTGCTGTGAAACCAACCGCAGGGACTTTTCTCATCGGATGCTCCCCCAACTGATTCAGTCGCAAATCAAGGGCCACTGGCTGAGTCACGCCTCTTAAGGTCAGCACACCATCAATTTTCCCGCTCCCTTGAGGGGAGCCTTCAACCTGCTTACTCACAAAGCGCATCGTCGGATAAGCAGCGACATCCAGCCACTTCAAACCAAGCACATTGGAGTTCCAAGTGGCATCCCCCAAATCCAGACTGCTGACCGGGATCGTGATATCGACTGCTGACTGCGCCCACTCGTTGGCATCGAAACTAAAGTGCCCATCGCCTATCTTGAAAAAGCCAACCGAGTGGGAGAATCCCCAGTGGCTAATATAAAAAGTTATCCGCGAATGCACCGTATCGAACACATAGTCGACTGGCGCAGCCTCTGCGGCATAGACCAGAACCGTTAACATCATGCCGAGTACCAGCGCCTGCAGTCGAGCCATCACTCTCTCCCAATAGAAGACCACCGAAAGGGACCGGCGACGCGCGCGGTCAGACACGCCACGCACCAGCGACTACCTCGCGTGAGATGCCATTGTCTCCCATCGTACGACCCGGGGCGACCCCTCAGTACAAAAAGGACGGCGTGGCACACGCCCATTGCGCTTGCCGCAAAGACCGGCCATCCTGTCGACCATGGGCAAGCGCTTCACTATCTATGTCGTCACGGCCATGCTGTTAGGCATTGCAGTCGGTTCGCTCTGTCACGAACTCATCGTCAGCGGGGTCGATCGCGCCAATCTGAGTGGCCACTTCTCCCTGATCACAGACGCTTTTTTACGTCTGATCAAGATGATTATTGCACCTTTGGTTTTTGCCACGCTATCCGTGGGAATAGCGCGCATGGGAGACACCAAAAGCCTCGGTCGGGTGGGGCTTCGGGCGATGCTGTGGTTTATCGTCGCCTCACTCGTTTCTTTAAGCCTTGGGATCGTGATGGTGAATCTCATCGCCCCGGGCAGCAGCCTGCATCTGGCTTTGCCCGCTGCTAATGCAACCAGCGGCACCTCGGCCGCGGCACTCACTGTGCACGATTTCATGGTGCACCTCATCCCGCGATCGTTTGCGGAGGCCATGGCCAATAATGAGATATTACAGATCGTCGTGTTCTCTGTTTTCTTTGGCGTGGCCTTAGGCCAACTAGGACATCGCGCCGCTCACCTCACGGACTTAATTGAGCAACTGTCGCGTGTCATGCTTAAAGTCACCGGCTTCGTGATGCTGGCAGCACCGATCGCCGTGTTTGCCGCGATCACCGCCACCATCATGAATGAGGGCCTTGGTGTACTCATCAACTATGGTCGATTTCTAGGTGGATTTTTTCTATCGTTGATATTGCTGTGGTGCGCACTACTGGCGATGGGCTTTATATTTATTCGTGGGCGCGTATGGCGCCTCATTCCCTTTATTCGCGAGCCTGTTTTGTTGGCGTTCTCAACAGCAAGCTCCGAAGCAGCGTACCCAAAGACACTGGAGCAACTCGGTCGCTTCGGCGTCTCCGAACGCATCTCGAGTTTTGTGCTACCACTGGGTTACTCCTTTAACCTTGATGGCTCGACCATGTACTGCACCTTCGCTACGCTCTTCATCGCTCAAGCCTATGGGATTCAGCTTGCCGTGAGCCAGCAACTCACCATGCTCTTGCTGCTCATGGTCACCAGCAAAGGCATGGCGGGGGTGCCGCGCGCCTCCCTCGTGGTGATTGCCGCCACGCTTAGCCACTTCGGCATTCCAGAAGCCGGCTTACTACTGGTACTTGCGGTTGACCACGTGCTGGATATGGGACGTAGTGCGACCAACGTACTAGGTAACTGTGTGGCTACCGCCGTCGTTGCCGCTTGGGAAGGCGAACTCGGTCCGGAAACGCAAAGCACCTGAGTGACCACGGCCGAGTTCGCGCAGAACGGCACAGACAGGCCAAGAAAAAAATCGCTAAATCTTGTAACCTAGACGCCTAAGATCGCTTGTGTTGCCAAGATCGCGCTAGGCCTCGTAGAATCGATTCGAATGCGGGTGTAGTTCAATGGTAGAACTGCAGCTTCCCAAGCTGCTAGCGTGGGTTCGATTCCCATCACCCGCTCCAAATCTGTGGATGTGCGCAAATAATGGGC
>CAIYVA010000097.1 GCA_903929455.1 uncultured Pseudomonadota bacterium
AGCCAACGCCGCAACGGCTGCAGAATCTAGCCCGCCACTGAGCAAAATACCCACCGGCGTACCCGACGGCATTTGCTCCGAAACAACTCGATGCAAGAGCGCTCGCAGTGCGCGGGCGTAGTCTTCTACATCGTACTGTCCCTCTACATTTTGAAGGGGCCGCTCCCACCACGCTTGCACCACCGGACGGTCACCTCCCCATGTCAAGACACAACCGGTCGGCAGTCGATACACTTGGTCGAAGAAGGATTCCTCAACGACCGCTCCAGATAACTTAATCAGACTGCGGGCAAGCATTGGTCGATTCAGCGTACGCACTACCTGCGGCAGAGCAAATAGCCCGCGAGGCATCGTCGCGAATGCGAACTGCCGACCATCCAGGTAATAATGCATTGGCGGTGCCGTGATCGCCGATCGCGCCAGCACTAGCTTTTGCGTATCGCTGTCCCATAGCGCAAACGAAAATGCGCCAGCAAAGCGGTTAAGCCCAGCGGCGCCCCAACGCCGGTAGGCATGTAGCACCAGATTCCCGTCCTGCGCATCATTGATCGCGAGGCCCTCCTTGCGCAGTGACGCTGCAACTTCAGCTCGGTTATCAATCCGTCCTGAGAACACCAAGCACGCTTGCGATCCGCTCCACTGCACAAGACCATCCGCCTGCCCTCGGTCCATGCGACAGCCTAAGCCGACGCGATCACGCACCAAGAGACCACCCGCACGATCCGTCACGCCCGACAAGGCATCACTCATACCGGTCAACGCCTGGAGGCTGGCTGGCAGCCCATCGCGCCTAACGAACCCAAACACTGCGCTCACGCGCTGACACCGATCAGCGGAGTAATCACACCGTGGCCGGACAAGGCACGCTTTTCTAGGCAGGGCTGGCTTTGTGCGTAGGTCATGGGCCGTTATCTTGGCATAGCCTTAAATCTGATAGGACATCACGGCCTACCTGATGTTACAAAATAACGGAACGACGCGTTAAGGGCCCCGTCGCTGCCACTATTTTCGAGACACACCAGAGCTTATCTGCAAGCGTCACGAGACTAGGGTCCTGCCGGGGAAAGAAAGACAGCCGCTGATGTGCTGCTCGAGGTAACCGAGCAGAGCGCCTATCGGTGTTGCAAAAACCGCGGCGGACGGCGTCTCAACCAGATGCCGCAAGCCGTTAGCACCAGAGTGACCGGCCTGATTTAACCCGCTCAGTCCAATGTCCGCGGGGACAACAGACCAAACGAGTTTCACTCAGGCAGATCACACCTGCCAGCAAAGCTACTGACTACCGAGTAACTTTTGGAACTGACTCTCTTCGATGGTTCGCTCGAATAGATCAAGCGCTAGGTCTTGCTCCGATTCAAACAACTGATCGGGAATTGCATCGCGGACGTAATCATGAGCAAAACCAAGATCCATCAGATAGGTCGTACCTGCGCGTGGCGACCCCACATTAATAATGCGCCCTGGCGTAAACGTCTGCAGTTTCAAAATATCTGGCCCGCCACTCAGCGCTAATATATTTCTCGCCAATGCCACGGACATTAGCCCATCCAGATCTTCTTGATCCTCGACCACGATGGTGTAGTGGTCAAAGTCACCGGCAGCATTCTTTTTATTCTGCTGCCAAATCAATGAGGAAATAGAACCGCTCCCCATATCGACAACTTCCACAGTCGGAATATATTCTTCGGCGCCCTTCAACAATGCCTCAGTATCCAAGCGCTTTTTGAACGTGAGCGTCATCGCTCGGTGGCCCGAAAAAAACTTCGCCCGATCCACACGCCCATTATATTTTCCGATGAGATCGATCAGACGAATTTTACTCAACAGCCCCTCATCGTCACGCTGATACACCACAAAATCTTCATTCCGGACCGCGCCACTATCAGCCAACCTTAATCGGTTCACGACAGACGTGAGCCCGTTGAACACCAAGGTGTCCTCACCCGGAATATTGTGATGGGCCAATTCCATAATGGCACTGTTTTTTGCCAACTTAGGATCCTTCTTGATGAGCAGATCAGCCTGTCTCTGCGCATCCGTCAAGCGATTCGTCGTAAAGAACGGAATAATGTCCAGGGTCGTCAGACGATACTGATCACGAAATAACTTATCAGCCAAACGATTGTAAATAGGCGAGTCTTTGGGGTAATCCATCTGAATTTCCCGTTTCGCTTCTGGAATGACAGTTGGCGTCAGAACAATGATCACTTCCGTTTTGGCGTTCTCCGGAGCCTCATAAGAAAACAACTTACCAAG
>CAIYVA010000098.1 GCA_903929455.1 uncultured Pseudomonadota bacterium
GACGCTGATCACTTCAAGCCCCGACTTATAACTGTCTAAGGTGCGCTGAATCAACTGCTTGGTGCGAAGTGCAATCTCCTGTCGGCCTTTCTCAAGAACAAAGTCCAGCTGACTTTGACCGATCACTTCACGGATCGCACTCTCCGATGCTTCCCCTAATGTTTTCTGCGGATCCACTAAGTTAAAGACAAAGGCCTTTGGATCCGCGCGCCGGTATTGCACGGCCATATTGATATCAATCAACGCCGCATCTTGCGTGAGCATGCGGGTGTGATCGGTGAAACTCTGAAACTCTTGGGTATTGACCAGCTGACGGACCTCTAAAGGCCACGGCAGGCGAAAGTTAAGACCGGAGTCTTCGATGCGCACAAAACGACCGAATTGGGTGACCACGGCTTTCTCCGCAGGTCCCACCATGTAGGGGCTACCAAACACGAACCACAGCGCCAACACAGCGAGCGCCATGGCGATGTAATTGGGCGCCCCTAGGTGAGGGCCCGATGATCCACCGCTCGGCCCACGACCCTTGGCGCCGCCAAACAGGGAGACCACCTGCTTACGCAGCTGCCGCACCAGGGCATCGAGATCCAACGCACCGCCCTCGGGCTTTCGGTCCCACGGGTTACGAGGCCCTGAATTCTTATCGCCGCCAGACTCATTTGAGGACATGGGGAGTTCCCGTTGATGTTGTGCCGCGTCGGCTGACCAAAAATCAGTGCAAAGACACCGCACTGGGCGGTGATTGTAGGAAGCCATTCACTTCCACACAAGGTAAGTCGCTTAAAGCAGGCAAATCAATGCCCTCGCGCCGGCATAAGGCCTGCAAATCACGCTCAGACAACTCCACTTCCAAGGTCCAGCCCCCCTGTTCGGTGACCTGCTCAGACAAGACGGCCGACCGCCTAAACAGTTCAGCCCGGGCGCGCCCATGGCGCGCCTCTAGGCGCAGGGTGCGACGCACCCAACTGACCCCGAAGCGCTCAGCCAATGCGCTTTTCAGCAAATCAATCCCCGCACCGGTGGCCGCCGACAGCCAGACACGACGCACCTGACCGAACTCATCGCGCTCAATCCGTGGACTCTCACCAATGAGATCGGCTTTGTTGTACACCTCAATGGTGGGCACCTCGCCAGCACCGATACTGCCTAACACCTCGTGCACCTGACTAATGCGCTCGCTCCGTTCAGGATCGGCACAATCAATCACATGCAGATGCACATCCGCTTCACGCGCTTCCAACAAAGTCGAACGAAACGCAGCGATCAGCTCATGCGGCAGATCCCTCACAAAGCCCACCGTATCCGCCAACACCATCTCAGGACAATGCGGCAACTTAAGCCGTCGCACCGTTGGATCTAGCGTTGCGAATAACTGATCGGCGACATAGCCATCCGCACCGGTCAGCACGTTAAACAAGGTTGATTTGCCCGCGTTGGTATACCCCACCAAAGCGGCACCCGGTACCGGCACTTGCTTACGTGTATGACGACCGGTGTCGCGTTGCAATGCCAGCTTCTCCAAACGTCGATTGAGCGTACGGACCCGATTGTTGAGCAAGCGTCGATCGGTTTCTAACTGGGTTTCACCAGGGCCACGCAGACCAATACCGCCTTTCTGTCGCTCCAAGTGCGTCCAGCCGCGCACCAAACGCGTCTGTAGATGTTTCAGTTGCGCAAGCTCGACCTGCAACTTACCTTCATGACTGCGCGCACGCTGCGCGAAGATATCTAAAATTAAACCGCTGCGATCAAGCACTCGCCGCTCGGTGAGCTTCTCTAGGTTGCGTTCTTGGCTTGGGCTTAGCGCATGATCCACCAAAATGACTTCGGCACCGGTGGTCTCAGCCAACTGCTTAATCTCTTCCGCTTTACCACTGCCGACAAACAAGCGCGAATCCGGTCGCTGACGCGAACCGGTCACAAAGCCCACCGGTTGCGCTCCCGCAGAGACTGCCAATGCCTCGAACTCACTGAGCTCGGCCGGTGCTGGATGCGCCCCGATCCCTAGGCGCACCAGCAGTGCCCGCTCGCCACTTTTCGGGCGCTCAAACATCCAAGCTGGCCGTCACTGCCTGCTGGCTGTGATCACTCATTCGCCACTGGGCTCTTCAACGGTCACCTCATCGCCATCCGCGCCACTGATGCGGACATTGCGCGCCGGCACGATCGTTGAAATCGCGTGTTTGTAAACCATTTGACTGACGCTGTTTTTCAGCAGCACCACAAATTGATCAAAGGAATCGATTTGACCCTGCAGCTTGATGCCATTCACCAAGTAAATGGATACCGGAATACGGTCTTTTCGTAAGGCATTCAAAAAGGGGTCTTGCAGGGATTGGGTCTTGGCCATCGCTCTATCTCCTTGTTTTTATTGATCTAACGTCCATCGCCATCCACGGTTACGGCAAACGACCACCGGTCACAGAGCGGCATGCTCTCTAACATGGGGTCGGGACGCGAAAATGCTAGCACAGGCCTTTTAAATAATTTGTTCTGAAGGCCACCACTCACGGATCTGATTCGTGAGTACATCGTGTGTTTGTCCTGTACCTGCTGGCACGACGATGGCATCAGGCTCCGCACGAAGCCACGTTCCCTGCCGCTTGGCCAGCTGGCAGGTCGCCTGAATGGCCTCTTGAGCGGATTGCGCCAAGGACTGACCCTCCGCCACGTGGCTCCACAACTGGCGGTAACCGACCGCCCTCATGGCCGGCAGCGATGACTCCAAATCACCGCGCGCATACAACCCGGCCACCTCGTCCACCAAGCCTGCCTGCAACATGCCAGCGAAGCGCTGTGCTAACGCCTCGTGGTGAGCCGTGCGCGATGGGGGTGCCAACACGAGCTTCAGATAATGCCCGGCCGTGGCTTTGCGCAGATCCTGTTGCTGCAAAATCGACAGCGGTGTGCCGGTTAACTCAAACACCTCAAGTGCCCGCTGAATACGTTGCCCATCCATCGGTTGAATACGTGCATGCGCTGCCGGATCAATGGCAGCGAGCGTCGCATGAAGCGCGGGCCATCCCTCGATCGCAGCCTCCGCACTCAAGCGCGCACGCACGATCGGATCGGCAGCCGGTAACTGAGCAAGCCCAGACTGCAGCGCCCGAAAGTACAGCATGGTGCCACCCACCAACAAAGGCATTCGTCCGCGCGCACGAATGTCCGCCATCACCCGCGTCACATCGGTCAAAAACGTACCAACTGAGTAGCGCTCAGTGGGTTCACACACATCGATCAAGTGATGAACCACGCGCGCACGCAAGGCGGCACTGGGCTTGGCGGTACCGATATCAAGGCCGCGATACACCAACGCCGAATCCACGCTCACCAACTCAACCGGAAAGCGATCCGCCAGCTGCACCGCCACATCGGTTTTACCCGTGCCGGTTGCACCCATCAAAAAAATAGCGGACAGCGTCATCTAACGACCGCGCAGAAACAGGCGATCAAGCTCAGCCATACTGAGGCGCACCCACGTCGGTCTGCCATGGTTGCACTGATCGGCTCGATCGGTTTTCTCCATATCCCGTAGCAGCGCGTTCATCTCCAACAGACTTAAGCGTCGATGCGCTCGCACCGCCGCATGACAGGCGACCGTCGCCAAGCATCGCTCACGTCGATCAGTGACCGACAACGTATCGCCTGACTCAGCGAGCTCTCTTAAGGCATCACGTACCAAACCACCGAGATCACGCGACCCAAAGGCCACCGGCACCTCACGTAGGCCCAAGCGATTCGGACCCACCTGGTCGATCACGATCCCCAATTCCGCCAAGACCGGAGACTGCTCGACCGCCAAGTCCACCTCAGCTGCACTCATCTCGATGATCTGCGGCACCAACAACACCTGACGCGCCGGCCCACCCGCGGGCAATTGCTGTTTCAGCTGTTCATAGAGAACGCGCTCGTGTGCTGCGTGCATATCGACCAACGCCAAGCCCTCGGCCGTTTCACTCAAAATATAAATACCATGCACCTGCGCTAAGGCATAACCCAAAGGCGGCACCGTTGCGTGCTCGCGAGCAGGCTCTGCGATCACACCCAAAGAAAGGGACGATGATCGCTCCGCCTGCGCCAACGGCTCAGCGCCTGCCATGTCGCGCCAATCGATGCGCCCACCCACCGCCCCACTGCCGTGCGCGGCTGGAAACACAAAGCTGCGAGAGGCTTGCCAGGGGGACGGCTCACTCACCGCGCCGGTAAGCTCAACGGCCGCGATCGGGCCTATGGCTGCGTGTGAGGGGCGTGTGTCAGCCAGTACCGTCTCCACGGTACGTCTGATCACATCATGCACCGTGCGACCATCTCTAAAGCGTACCTCTAGCTTCTGCGGATGCGCATTCACATCCACTCGCGCAGGATCAAGATCCAGATACAAAACATAGGCCGGATGCCGACCATGAAAGAGCACATCGCGATAGCCCGCGCGAATGGCATTCGCCAATAAGCGATCACGCACCGCCCGACCATTGACGATCACATATTGCTCATCCGCTTGTGCGCGCGAATAGGTGGGCAAACCCACCCAACCACGTACCGACAAGCCAAGTGTCTGATGCTCGACATACAAAGAGGCTTGCACAAACTCGGGGCACACGAGGGTGGCCAGACGTCGCTCCTGACTGTGGCGATCGATCGCACCCTCAACGGCCCAGGATTTTCGACCGTTGTGGCTTAACTGAAAACCAACCGTCGGGCGACTGAGTGCCAAACGCACCAGCATGCGTGCAATGTGTTGAAACTCAGTGGCTGCACTGCGCACGAACTTACGACGTGCGGGCACGTTATAAAAGAGATCTCGCACCTCAACCGATGTACCCATCGGATGCGCGGTGGGCTTAACCGCTTGCGCATGCCCCCCGTCTACGTCGATCTGCGCGCCTTGCGCATCGCTGTTACATCGGGAAGACACACGCACCCGCGCCACCGAGGCAATACTGGGCAGCGCTTCCCCTCGAAAACCTAAGCTTGCCACCTGCTCCAGATCATCCATGCTGGCAATCTTGCTGGTCGCATGCTGAGACAAGGCGAGCGGCAACTCGTTAGCCGCTATTCCGCACCCATCATCACGCACGCTTAATAACGCCACACCCCCCTGCAGGGCCACGACCTCAATAGAGGAGGCACCCGCATCAATGGCGTTTTCCACCAACTCTTTAACCACAGACGCTGGCCGCTCGATCACCTCACCCGCAGCGATCTGATTGACGAGATGAGCAGGTAAGACTTGAATTGGCATGGCGGGGGACACCCAAGGCCGAGCACGGCTAGGCGTCTACTTTAACAGTTGCCACTGAGCTCAGACGCGCGCGCCTGATCAAGCACTTTTTTAAGGCGCGCTGGCAGGGACCGCGGATACCTGCGCGAGACGTGTGCCCGGTGGTGCGCTGTCACGGAAATAACCCTTCAGACCGGTCACGATGGCCTCCGCGAGCTTTTCTTGATAGCCCACATCCCGCAGCCGGCGCTCTTCCTCTGGATTGGTGATGTAGGCAGTCTCAATGAGCATGGACGGAATATCCGGCGACTTCAGCACCATAAATCCGGCTTTTTGCACCTGCGACTTACGCACATCGCCCACCACATTTAACTGCTCAACCACTTTGGCAGCGGCCGCCATACTGGCACTCATCGCAGCGCTTTGTGATAAATCAAGCAGCACCGACGCCAGCACCCGATCCTTACCCTCTAAGGACACACCACCGACCAAATCAGCGGCATTTTCTCGCTCAGCCAACCATTTGGCGGCCTCGCTGCTAGCGCCATGCGCCGACAGCACATACACAGAGGCACCCGCCACCGAACGATCCACCACCGCATCCGCATGGATCGACACAAAGAGATCTGCCTGCGCTTGTCGCGCGCGTTGGCTGCGCTCACGTAAGGGAACGAACACATCATGACTGCGCGTGAGCACCGCATGCATACCAGGCTCCGCCTCAATACGTGCGGCCAGCACGCGCGCAATGGCTAAGGTGACGTCTTTCTCATGGGTACCATCGCGACCACTGGCGCCGGGGTCCTCGCCGCCGTGACCGGCATCCACTGCGATCACTAACGTGCGCGTGGCGAGATTACGATACGCGCGACCACGATCGGCGGATGCCCGTGCGGCCGTGCGCTCCATGGACGAGGTCACAGCAGGCGCCACAACGGATGGGGGAGGACCCGTTGGGGGAGCAGTCGACACCGGCGCAGGCGCCAAGGCCACTGTCGCTGTCTCCGTATGCAGCGTCACCATCCAACGGTGATCGCCTTCACGGCCAGCCGCAGCCAAACGAAGCGGTCCGCCATTCACTGAGGCCGGATGGCCCTCCATCTGCACAGGACCGGTCAAGTCAAAGACCACTCGCAGTACGCCACCGGCGCGCTTGGCCATGCGCACAGCACGCACCACGCCCGCAGGCGCGACTGATTTGGCCAAAGCAGACGATACGCTCGCATCCGTTAAGTCGACGACCAAGCGCTCAGGGTCTGAGAGCCTAAACACCTGCACTACCCCATCGCTACTGAGCGCCCATTGGATACGGGTATCGGAAGCAGCCGCCTCAACCGATAAGGCCTTGAGTTCCGACGCCTGTACAGCTGAGACCGCACAGAGCAGCCCGAAGGCGGCCCTAAGGCACCAGTGACAGACGTTGAGTCGCATCGAATTCATGCCGCGACTGTAGCGCCAAAGAGTTAAAAACTCAATTGCAATTAATGACCTACGTCTTAGTTCTCATGTTTTTGATGCGCTTAAGCGGGCAAGCAACGCAACCGCCACTTCGCTGTGGGCGGTCAAGGTCACCCGTCGGCCCTCCCCCTGGTAGGTCAAATCCAAGGCCAGATCTGCCAACTGAGCCGCCGACGGTATCCGTTCAGGCCACTCGACCATCAACCAATGCCCTGCGCTTAACAACTCGCGAAAGCCCACACCCTCAAGCTCCGCTTCGCTGTGTAACCGATACCAATCCATGTGATCGAGCGAGTATTCACCGACGGGATAACTCTCAAGCAAACTATAAGTGGGACTGCGCACGGGATCGGTCACACCGAGCGCACGCAGCAAAGCGCGCACCCACGTGGTTTTGCCTGCACCCAATTCACCTGACAAAGTAACGAATATCGACGCGGGATGAAGCGCACGGAGTGCGTGCGCCAAACACTGAGCCCACTGTTCCGTGGCGGCTTCATCGATCAGATCAATCGTTAGCATGGGGAATTAACACTCATCGGAATCTGTGCGATCACATCAGAAGCCAGTAGACCGCGCTCACCGTGCGCTGCGGCACGATCTCCTGCACTGGCATGCACCCACACACCGACAGCGGCTGCACTCGCCAAGCATTCACCTGGATTGCTTTGCTGTGCGGCGATACCTGCAATGAGGCCGGTTATCACATCACCCATCCCAGCCACCGACATACCGGGGTTGCCGCGATCACACACCTGTGGGATCGCAGCATCACTTGCAATTAAGGTCCCC
>CAIYVA010000099.1 GCA_903929455.1 uncultured Pseudomonadota bacterium
CAAACTATTGATTTATATGATAACTTCTTTGACCGTCCGGCCATACATCGATCCGCACGCCAAGCCTAGCCTAGCCTAGCCTAGCCTAGCCTAGCCTAGCCTAGCCTAGCCTAGCCTAGCCGGCTGACAGAATAAACCCTAGCAGAGGCGCCTACAGCACCAACAACGACAGCATCCACTCCGTCTTGCCTTGCCCCTCCCCACCAAAGCCACGCGCAACGCCCATCGACAGCTTGAGTGGATACCGATGCATCGCGGTGATATTGAAATCGAGTTGCGCACCGATATTACGTGCGGTCGAACGCAACTGCGGGTTGTCGACATTGGTCTCAAGCACGCTCGTAAATACCTCAGGTCGCGCCCAATTGGTATAAAACCCAGGCGTACCCCATCGCTCAAAGCGAATCGGCGGTAGACACCACTCGAGCATCGCCTTCGCCACTGTCCGACCGCGTAAGGCGTCGATATCAAAGCCAGGCATGGATGACAGCAGGGCACCGCGATAGCGCTGAGCGCCACTATAGGCAGTGCTGTCGACGTAGTTATTGCCGAAGCCACCTAAGTAAACATTAGACAGCACCGAATCCACATGACCCTCGGAAACCGAAGCCGCGGTTCGCAACCAAAGCGAGGAGTGATCGATCGGCAACGGGAGCCCTAAGTGATACTCCATCTGCAGACTCGGTGTGAACTCACCGCCGGCCCCGTACCCATGGGCCATCACACTCCACTCGCGCCCCGCCTCGTAATCGACCGAACCGGGTGAGGAGCGAATATCGGTTGAGCGGATGCCGGCAGAGACTGTCGACAACGCGCGGGAGGGTGAACGCACAGTCTGAAATCCGGGGAGCGCATCTAGGTCGCCGTAATAGGCCACATCGGCCACCACATCCATCGTGGTGGGCGGATCAAACACCAGCGGCCGATCGTAGCCCACATGCCCGCTATAGCCTTCACGGCTACGCCTGATCGGACCGAAAATATCGTAAAAATCTGCGCCATTCCATTTGGCGCCCACCGTCCAACGCCCCTGACGAAAATCAGTGGCCACATGCAGCCGTTCCTTGGCCGGCAACGTGGCATCTGGACTGTAACTGGCATTGATCGTTAGGCTATCGAAGCCCATCGGATCGCTAAAATTGGCGGCGAAGCCAGCGCCGATGGCGTGCTTATAGCCTTGCACCATCGGGATCACCGACTCCACACTCATTTCCCTGAAGGGACGATAGCTACCCTGCCGAACGATGCTTGCCTCAAAAGGCATGGCGCTCGCCATCGGCTGCACCCAACGCTCAAGCTCCGCATGCCGTGCATGCACCTGCTCGCCCAAAAAAGTCACCGCACTCAAATCTGACCGAGGCTCAACCTCTATGACTGTCGGTACAAATCCCTGCGATGTGAAACGCAAAACAAGCAAATGAGACTCATCCACTGGTCGCGGATTAAAAAAACCGATTTCCGCATTCGTGACTGCCTCGACGCGCTGCTCTGCTAGGTCGTAGCGATAAATATTAGACACACCAGAGTAGTAACTACTGCCATACAAGTAGCGACCATCGGGTGAGAACACAAAACCTTCCGGAACAGCACCTGCTAGGGTAAATACCCGATCAGCCGTCGGGTCTTTTGGCTCAGCCGCACCGATGGGTAGAACACGCACGTCAGTGATCGGCTCCGAGAGTGACGGCCCGCTACGCGAAACAGATAACGCGGCAAACTGACCATCTGCTGAGATATCTAAATCGAAAGGCCGCTCTCCTGACTGAAAGACCTGCACAGTCTTCCACTCCCGGTAGGGATAAGGGATCGTCACGAGCATCGCGAGCCCATGATTGAAACGAATGCCCCACAGCGAACGATCGCGATCATTAAAGGCAAGATCACCAATGCGCGCGCGGGTCAAAATCCGCCGCGATCGATGCGTACGAACATCGAATGCCTCGATACTGCGATGGCCCGCGTTATTGGAGGTATAAAAAAGCGTATCACCCTTGCGGTCATACGCCAGTGATGCCACCTGAATACCGGCGGGACCGATAATCTCTTGCAACCGAGTCACTGCGCCATCACGACGGTTAATAGCGACTAAGCTTGCGACCTGGCCGGGCGCCTGAATCGCGGCATACAGGGTCGATCCATCCGGTGACACGTGCGTCCGTGACATCATACCGAGCCCACGCGGTGTCACATCCTGTATCGGAGTCAGCGGGTGTTGCCGAACAGCCTGCAAATTGTCTGTTTGGAACGTGTGCTCGAAACGGATCCAATCCTGCCACGCTGCCGCGATTGACACGCCGAACACGCGTGTAAAATCCTCCGCATAGTCCGCGCGTGAGGACGACTCGCGTGACCACCAGTCAAGCAAATGCGCCGGATCGTACGTCAGCGCCAGATAGTTGATGAAGCGTGTTCCATACAGGTAGGCATCCGCGCCTGTCTGAAAGTTGACTTCGGTACCCTTCGTGACGAGCCCCAAAGGATCGTAGAAGTGCGCCTCATCACGCACCATCGCCCGGAAGACCATTTCATCATAGCCACCCTGCGCTCGCCCAAGCCCACCCATCATCCACGTCTCAGCAAACACCGCACTCCCCTGCGGATACCAACGGGGCGTGACGTTACGAGGCGTCGTCAAATAGTGATACCACAGCGTTTCTGGGTGAGTGGAGTCCACATCTACCTTGCCGTGAAACCATCCGCGGTAACGTGCATCGGCAGGACTGGGATGATCCAGTAGCGCTAGGCTCGCTGTCTCATGCGCGCTGAGCCAAGCGAATAGATTGCCCGGCGAGGTGTATTCATACGAGTCACTTTGCGGCGCCACATCCCAAAAAATCCGGTTACGTGGCGCGCTTAAGGTGCTCGCTCTTGACATATCAGAGAAATCTTCAAGTAGAACATTGACCTTACCGTTAGGCACATAGCCAAACAGCTCGCGCTCTTTCTGCAGGCTCGCCAGCAAACTCTGCGTAGCACTCGGCAGTAGATACCGCTCGGCGGGATCGTAGTAAAGAACGCGAAGATGGTCCGTTTCAATAAACTTAAGATCGGACTCTGCCACCACCGCCGGGGCTTGGAATAGCGAGCACAGTAGCCAAGTGGCAGATACCAAACGCAGGCAGCGCCTAGACAGGCAGTTTTTTATCATGGCGCTTAGGCGCCTTGACTCAAGGAGCACACGCCCTTCATCAGCGCATCACCACGCAACGATGTACACGTCCGCCTGAGGCAAACAGCCGACGCATCTACCACTTGTTATGCACCGCGCTGTGCGCGCCATTTTTACCAACACCCACCACCGCTCGTGCCGCGTCCGACGCATCCTCCGCCGCCTCCTTGGTCACAGGCTTCACTGCCTGGATGGCGGCCTCTTCATCCGTTCGGTTGTTAACAGCAGAGGCACTGTCGGGCGAGACCACGTGGGCGCGCTTGGCTGTTGCGATGCTCCCCGCTGCCTCACGGGTGACGTCGTTCGATGTCTGCCTGGTGCAGGCGCCTAGGCCTAGCACCAAAAGCACACTAAGACCGCCGAAAAAACCAACTCGTCTAGACACGCGGCCACCTTTGAAGCACGGCTGGTCAATGGTGTTACTGGCCGAGGGGGTCTCCCCCAAAACGGCTTCCGACCGCCTCCAGCCATCCAAAAAAACTCTGGCTAGTATAGCTAGTTACGCGTCTTCTCGGCTAAACCAATGTGCGTACCTCCGGCTACATCTGTCTAGAATTGGATAGGCGATTGGATAGCGAGATAGCACCCATGGGTCGCCAACGCCTGACACCACCGCACGTGACCACGTACCCCGTTATTTCGGCTCATGGTGACCGGTAAAGCCATTGGGATCAACAAAAGAGCGAACAAATGGCCGCACAGAAAAGCGCCAGTCCCGCTCAGTCGCTACTAAACTGAGTGTCTTTACGAGGGGTTTAAGTGCTCCGGAATTCGAACCTGCTAGCTTGCCCCCACTGCACCCTTTCGGCTCATTGCGGGCGCTCGCTGCTATACCTGGGGTGAAGGTGAAGCAGCGAAAGCAGTCACTGCGGTGTGCAGCAGACAACGGCAGCTCTCAGCCTGAGAGCTGTCGGCGTGGCAATCACGTCAGAGGTCAGTTGCTGGCCCGCCGCAACGATCGCGACAAACTTGGCGTGGCAGTCGACGCACGTTTGTTCGGCTGATGCACGACAACTCGCACATTACTACGCTGTGTGGACCCAGTTCTCTGCTTCCAGCGCAGGCACCCGTGCGAACTCCGCCATGTTGTTCGTCACCAGCACTAGCCCTTCGCTGCGGGCGTGCGCTGCAATATGCATGTCGTTCACACCGATAGGCTGGCCGAGTTTTTCCAAGGCGGCGCGAATGGCTCCGTAATGTTGCGCGGCCTTGGGGCCGTAGGGCAGAACTTCTAGGCGACTGCAAAAGTCCTCGATAGCGGCTAAGTTCTCGCTCACCCGGCTGCTTTTCTCCGCACCGTGCAAGAGTTCGGCGAGGGTCACGGAGGAAATTGCCATGCGGCTGGCGTTGGCGCTGAAAGTGGAAAG
>CAIYVA010000100.1 GCA_903929455.1 uncultured Pseudomonadota bacterium
ATCACCACCAAGACCGACTTCCCCTTTCCGGTGAAGGAAATCGAGAACCTGTGGATCCCGCTGTCCGACGGCACGAAGCTCGCCGCACGCATGTGGATCCCCGAGGATGCCGAGACCAATCCGGTTCCGGCCCTGCTCGAATACCTGCCTTACCGCAAGCGCGATGGCACCCATGTGCGCGATGCGCTGACACACCCCTATTTCGCCGGCCACGGCTACGCCTCGATTCGCGTCGACATGCGCGGCAATGGCGACTCCGAAGGGCTGATGCGCGACGAGTATGCGCTGCAGGAACAGGACGACGCGCTCGAGGTGATCGCATGGCTGGCCGAACAACCGTGGTGCAACGGCAAGGTCGGCATGTTCGGCATCTCGTGGGGCGGATTTAACTCGATACAGCTTGCCATGAGACATCCACCAGGCCTGAAGGCAATTATTGCAGTGGATGCCACTGAGAAGCTTTTCAATGAGGATGTGCACTTCATTGACGGCATGATGCATGCGGATGAATATGAGCTGAACGTGGATATTTTAGGCGCACTGACTCGATCGCCTGACTTCCCTGTCGATGAGGCGAGCTTGGCGCAACGCTTTGATAATCCCCCGTGGTTCGTCATGTATAAGCAGCATGGTCAGGATGGCGCATTCTGGGATGAGCCTATTTCTAGTTCATTGGAATCCATTCAAGTGCCGATGTTTCTGATTGGCGGCATGTTGGACGGCTATCGCGACAGCATCCCGAGGATGCTAGAGCACGTGAAGGCGCCCACGAAGGCGCTGCTAGGTCCTTGGAATCACAGTGAACCGCATGAGGCCTCACCAGGTCCTGCGATCGAGTGGCGCGATCAGGCCGTTGAGTGGTGGGATCACTGGATAAAGGGGGTCAACAATGGTGCGATGAAGGGCCCGAAACTCGCGGTCTATATGAATCACTGGTATGCACCGTCGCAGCAGACTCGCGAGATACCGGGCGAGTGGCGTGCGGAAGCGGCATGGCCACCGAAGGATCAGCATCCGCAGTCTTGGTTCCTAACGGCTAGTCACGCGCTGAGCCGCGCGCCCAGCGCTGCATCGGTGAATGAACTTGCCTATCGGCCAGCAGCGACCCAGGAAGGTGGCGGTCCCGACTTTTGGTGGGGCGATATTCACGGCGATCAACGCTCGGTGGATGCCTATAGTCTGGTCTATGACTCACCACCGTTGACGGAGTCCGTGTCTATTTTAGGCAGGCCACGCGTGTGTCTGAAGGCGTCGTCTACCTCCCCTTCTACCGAATGGTTTGCGCGGCTCTCCGATGTGGCACCCGATGGGGTCACGACGTTAGTGGCTGCAGCAGGCTTGGCAGGGGTTCATCGTGAGTCTATGCGCACACCGACACCGTCGGTGCCGGGACAGGTATACGATCTTTGCATTGACTTACACATGACGTCTTGGGTTTTTCCAGAAGGACATCGTGTGCACGTAGCCGTGTCTAACTCGATGTGGCCGATGATTTGGCCAACACCTGATGTGATGACCACCTCGCTGTATTTAGGTGGCGATGCCGGTTCACGCATTGAACTACCGGTAGTGCCAGCGAAGGGACCCCTGCCGATCCCGCAATTCCGAATGCCTGAGACGGATCAGTTGCCAGCACAGAGCAATCCTGGCGCTGACGGTGAGATGAGTTTGAGTTCCAATGTGCCTGGACTCGCGTGGACGGTGTCTCGCGATCCTGCGCGACAACAGGCGACGGTTGAGTGGCGTGGCGGCAGTTCCGAGCACTTTATCTGGGGTGACGAAGAGGTACGTGAGTTACTGCAGTTTCATGCGGATGACCTACACCCAGCACTGAGTTCAGTGCATGGAGAGGCCGAAATCGAAGTGAAACTACCCAAACGGACGCTCTTATGGCGCGGTCTTCTGAACGAAAGCAGTGACCACGATTATTTCTACGTGCAATATGAGCGTCAGTTGCTAGAAAACGGGTTATTGATACGAAGCAAGTCGTGGGATGCGACCGTGCCCAGGAACGGTCAGTAGCGTTTACCGAAAGGGGCCTGTTTACTTGGGTAAAGCCGCCAACGCAGGCGCTGTTGCTGTGAGCCACGGCCCTCCGTCGTGCTCGTTCGCTACGGTGATGCCTCGAGTATGGTCGTCTCAAGCAGGCGCTCCCCTTTTAGCGAGTTGGTGATTAAACACAGTTTCTCCGCGCGCTCGAGCAGTGTTCGAGCTTTGGCGACGTCTGAGCCGGTCGGAAGAGTCAGGGTTGCTCGTGTCACATAACGGGTGAACAGCGTGACACCGCCTACTCGATCAAGCGTTCCTTCTACCGCACAATGTACCGACATCCAGTCTAGGTTGCTCGCATGAGCCACCAATCGGAAGGTCAGTAAATAACAGTCGGCAATCGCTGCAACCAAAAGTGTCTCGGGTGACCATACGTCTCCGGGACCGTCAAATTGCGCTGGAGGTGCGCTATTGAGTGGTGGTAATCCGACGGACTGTAGTGAAACGAGGCCTGCGGCTGACCCTGTTGCGTTCGCCTGGTATGTGTGGGGGTAGGGGTGCATAGCGTGCTCCTTGCAATATCAGTGGTGATTCAGCGCCCGAGATTGACGTGCAACCTATCAATCTCGTGCGATCGTCAATCTCATACCCGCAATAAAAATAGTCGACCGACGAGCGGATGCTCGTGCCGATTAGCGGATTCGTTGTGCTCGCGTGCTACGGCGCTTGCTCTGCTCTGCGCGTCGAGGAGTACGCTTGGCACAAAACGTTTCGTAAAGAATATCCATTACTTTAAGCGCGGGTCCCTCAGCTAGGGTGTAGTAAATAGTTTGTGACTCGCGCCGTGTCGTCACGAACCCAGCCATGCGTAGTAAAGCAAGATGCTGTGACAGTGCTGATTGCGTGAGAGAGACCCGGTTATTGATCTCGCTCACCGATAGTGAGCCCTCAAGCAGGCTACACAAAATCAGCAAGCGCTGATCGTTGGCTAGCGCCTTTAAGAACACCGCCGCTGCCGCCACGTGACGTTGCATGGCGTGCGATTCGATCGATGGTGTGGCTTCTCTGCCGCTCGCTTGACTGCCCAACGTCCTTTCCCTCCTCACATCCGATGATCGTCAGTATATATCACTACTTGCTAATTTAGTAAAATACGATGTACTGTTTGTATACATGACAAGGGTCTGTTTCAGACGTGGGTAAAACGATATGAATATCGAACGATTGGTGATGGCCTTCGCAGGCTTAATGGTGCTTGGGAGCCTCGGTTTGGCCCATCTGGTGTCGCCGAATTGGCTGTGGTTGGCTGCGTTTGTGGGCGCCAATCTGTTGCAGTCTTCTGTGACAGGCTTTTGTCCGCTCGCCATCCTGCTCGGACGTCTCGGTGTCCCGTCTGGCAGGGCTTTCCCCTGACTCGTCCAATAGGGGCATTGCGGCCTAGCTACCTAGGCCTGGGTGTCATGGTCATTTTAGCATCGTGCGGCCTACTGTCGTGTGGAGCGCCGACCGTCTCTCCGACCGTAGCGGGGCCCGCCTCTTTGCAGACGGTTACGATTGAGACGTCGTTAGCGCCGCTAGAACGGGTGGTCGATGGGACCGTGGAGGCGGTCAATCAAGCAACCGTGTCGGCACAGACGACGGGACGCGTCTCTGAGATCCTATTTGACGTCAATGACGTTGTGCCGGCAGGTGCTGTCATCATGCGACTTAAAAGCATGGAGCAGCGAGCTACCCTCGTTGCGGCGCAGGCGATGCTTACTGAGGCTCGGGTACGTCACGCCGAGGCAACTGCGAGTTATCAGCGCATTGCGGATATTTATAAAAGCCGTCTTGTTTCGAAATCACAACTTGATCAGGCAACGGCAAACCGCGACGCCGCAGCTGCGCGTCTAGCCGCAGCGGAAGCGGCCATTACGGTGGCCAACGAAGGTATTGCCTATACGGAAGTCAGGGCACCGTATGGCGGCGTGGTGACTAAGCGTCTGGTAGAAGTGGGCGAAGCCGTAAGGCCAGGGACCCCCCTAATGACAGGGGCGTCCTTAAAAGATTTACGGGTGAACACGTATATCCCGGAGCATGTATTGGCTTC
>CAIYVA010000101.1 GCA_903929455.1 uncultured Pseudomonadota bacterium
CACGAGCTTCAGTCATGTACCCACGCCGATACCCGAAGGGCATCTGCCTCCGGGCTATCGGACAGACGAGACGCCACTCGTGCGTCTTATTGGGGAGCGCTATCCACAGATCGACACACAATTTCTAAAGCCGCACTCCGGTTTTCTATTGGATGGCATGGAAGCACTTTTTTCGGCACTGGAACGCCCAATGTTTGCAGTCGGCAATGCGGAATGGCTGCGAACATCGATGGCTGATGCCGCAGGTGCTGGGATGGCGGTGATGCTTACTGGCATGCAGGGTAATCTCACCGCCAGTCGGTCGGGTGGTTCGGCGTTTGCTTGCGCCTTGTCGGATCGGCGCTGGCGGGATGCGATGGGAGTGGCGAGTGGCAGCGCCATCCGCCACCAGTTGCTCTCATCGTTTCCAGGCGGCATGTGGCGGCAATGGCGTACGCTGCGTCGGTATATGGTTGACCACACGGGTGCTCCGTGGTCGCTGTCTTCTCCGATCAGTCCTCATTTCGCGCAAGCCCAGCGGGTGAGTGAGTACACCGACACGTGGTTGGACTACTACCATCGGCAGCCCGTGACGGATGAGCGAGCGCCTTACGTACAAGCACTGGCTGAGCAAGATGTGGGTCTCTACGACCACGCATGGCAGCAGCTCTATGGCGTCGATAGTAGGCACCCGTTGGCTGATGCTCGCGTGGCTCAATTTTGCTTGTCCGCTCCCAATCACCTATTCCACCACGGCGGTCAAACACGGTCTTTGATCCGACGTGCCATGGCTGGCTTGCTGCCGACAGCGGTGCTCGACAACCGCATACGGGGCTTTCAGTCAGCTGACGCTTTACTTCGGCTCAAGCGTGACCGGTCACGTGTATTCCAAGAGTTGGCAGTGCTTGACTCGTCAGCGCTTGCTCAGGAAGCGCTTGATCTTGATCGAATGCACGCGGTCGCGGAGCGTTTTTCAGATGACACACGCCTAGGACGCGCTGAGCTCGATGGGGTGCTCGTGATGGGTTTGATGGTCGGTCGATTCCTGTGTTGGTTGGAGCGGGAGGGGGTTCAGTGATCGAGCGAAGGGATTATTGTTACTCCGGTCTTTGGGTTGAGACCCGTATCGATATTCCAGATTGGGCGCCCTTTCTCGTGACCCCTGGCTCTGGGCAAACGCAGGTGCGCATTGAGGTGGCGATGGCGGATCTTGCAATGCCACAGCAAAGTGTGGTGCTTGATAACGGCAAGACTGTGTGGATTGTTGTTGCAGACGTAGTCGCATTTAAGGTGACTGATGGGGATCACATCATTGTGTATGTGGCATCGGGCAGTGGCGTTGATCGCTGGCTTCCGATGCTCACCGGTACAGCGTGGAATGCCTTGTGCCTGCAGCGTGGCTTATTTCTCGTTCATGCGTCGGTTGTGTGCAATGCCGGCGGCGCGATGGCATTCTGCGGCCCGTCGGGAGCTGGTAAATCCAGTACGGCAGCGGCGCTCATGGCGCGTGGTTTGCATCTGGTCTCAGATGATCTGTGTCGTATTTCTGTGGCGCGTGGGTCCTGTGTTTATCCGGCTGCGCCGCGACTGCGTCTGTGGGCTGACGCGGCTCGGAGTTTCGGCTTTGATCCGGCCGTCCTCACCAGAGAGTTGGGTGGGCGCGATAAGTATTTTCTCAAGCCGCTTGGTCAGGTAGATTCGAGCCCTGTGCCACTGCGCGTGATTTTCCTTCTTGAGTGGGGTGAGCCCGCACTTGTGAAGATAGATGGGCTTAATGCGCTCAAGAGCTTCGTCGGTGCCGCAACCTTCAGGCCGCAGTTGATCGAGCAGATGGGGCTCGTGGCCGAACATTGGGCTCAGTGTCTGCGTCTTCTCCAACAGGTGCCCGTTTTTATTTTGCGGCGCCCGCGAGATTTCACCCGCCTAGGTGAGGCGCTCGCTCTTCTTGGCTAGTTGGCTTTGGTGTGCTTGGCTCACCCACTGGGTATTCTTGTCTGTGCTAGGTGAGATGGATCGTGGCGCGCATCAGCGTGTCATGGTCAAAGGTCAGTAGTGTTGCGTGCTCATCATTGAGCCCAGCTGAAACGCTCCATCGGCCATCCTTAAACAGAGCGCCCGCAGGATAGAGCACCCTTTCCGTATCACGGTTCAATGCGGGGAGGCCAGTGCGTAAGCGGCGCGGTACGACGCAGATGGGTGCGGGTGTGAAACAAGTGGGTTGAAAAGGTGGGAAAGCGGAAAATCCATAGAAACCCATTTGATAGGAGTGGAGTGGGCGGCCACCCCTATATTGCAGGCGGTGGTTGAGGCGGCGGAGTATCGATGCCGGCTTTAGCACATGAAAAAAGCTGAACCACGTATCGCCAACTCGCACAGGCGGTGTACCGCCTCGTGGCTGTTGGAAGCCGGGCGTGACCGACGGCAACGCCCACTCGGTGCAGTGCTGTCGGACGCAGTGAACGCGCTCCGGTGTAGATAAATCGAGTCGTAAAATCACATGCGGCAGGATGCCATAGACCGCGAGTAGGGTGTCTGGGTTGGGTGAGAACAGCATCCAGTTCTTCTCGATGACCTGACGTGGTCCTTCTAAGTGTAAGGGTCGTGTGGGGCCACAGGGTCTTAAGCTATTGGGGTCTAGTTCAACTAAGTAGATGTCGTTGTGCGCAGTGCCGCCATTGTTGAAGTGTAGGTACAGCCGGTCTCCCATGCAGCAGAAACGGGGATCGGCATGCCAGTGGCGGGTGTTGGGTAAGTGATTAGATAACGCGACGATGCTCTCAGGGATCACTTGGTTGTTCTGGTTGAGTGCGGCGATTGCGATGCGACGCCTACGATCCGAAAGCACGACACGATAGGCAATCAGTTTGCGCTGCCTAAATTCGGTGATGCTTGGGTTAAATACGTAGATAGGGCCGCACGCCGCCAGTGCGCGCCACTCGTGTGGTACTAGACTCACGCTATCAATGATTTGCATAGCGTCTAGGGGGTAAAAGTGGTGTTGCTTGAAATGGAAAGGCTTCTACCAGCTTTTTTAGATCTGGGCTTATTGCGTTTTGTCCATAGGTTGCCCACCAGTCTTCGCCTGCCCGAATGGTACGAACGAGAGCGATGTCGATTTGCAGCAAAGCGGCAAGATCGTGCCACTTACCCGGCGTGTCAATGCCTTGGTCGTCGTAGGCGGCCCAAGGTGTGCCATAGGCATGACAAAGAATGGCGCCGTGTAAACTGCCCGTCAGCACGAAGCCGGCGCCAGCAATTTGCTTGATCGTCGTGCGGGCGTCGGTGGGTAGCCTGCGTGCAGCCGTCGTGCGTGCGATTGCTTGGCGCAGCATCGGCCAGTTTGGTCGGCTCGGGTGGCCTAAGACCCACGGTGAAAGCACGGCATCCGCGCCCGTTGATTTTAGGCGCTCAGCGCGTGAGGTGGTACCGATGCGTAGGCAATGCGGCAGCACTAAGCGCTTGCCGTGGCGTGTACGTGGCGCAGCGATGATGCTGGGCATCAATAGCCCTGGGTCGCCGATGACGGTGGAGGCTGGTAAACCAAGGCCTTTGGCGCTGAGAGGTCCCCGTACGGCATGGATAGTCAGACGATCCCGATTGCGTGACGCCACAGGTTTGCCGCGCCAGCCACATCCCCAGACATCGATTGGTCCCTGCAGTCGGTCCAGATCGCTATCGTCTAATAGCGAGCCGATCACCAGCAATTGGCGACCTGGATTGACGGCGGGTGTCGTACTTTGAGCGGTCACGACATCATGGCCAAGTGCGTTAAGGAGTAAGGGTACTAACGCGTCTCCAAGATTAATAACGAGTCTGCCCTGTCCCCAGTAGTGACAACGAATCGTCATGGTGTGAGCGCCGGTTGCAATGGCAACGTCCGGTGCGCGGCTAACATCACATCCTCTACCGTCAGGCCGCGCATGCACGGATGACTGTGTAGCGGGCAGGCTCTCAGGCCGCAGCCTGAGCAGGGCACTGGCCATCGAAGGATCTCTACGTGTGGTCCAAGTGGATCCCACTGGCCTTCGGGGCACCGACCCCCCTGTAATACGATCACCGGCACGCCTAAACTGGCTGCGAGGTGGCTCGTACCCGTATCTAGCCCGATGACGAGGTCGCAGCGTGATAGCAGGTGGGCGCTATCGGTGAGGCTAAATATGCCGGCAGCGTTGATGCCGTGGCCCCACGCTGTCGAGAGCTCTTGTGCGATCGCTCGCTCCGCAGGACCGCCACAAATCATGAGATCGCAGTCGCCACGTGCCAGTAATTGCCTTCCCAGTGCTAAAAAGCGTGCCATCGGCCATGCGTTAGCGCTTGCTCGTGTGCCGGGACAGATAGCAATCAGTTTGTGCTGAGGGCGGCGCTGGCTTGACAGCCACCGTGGCAGATCGGCGGTGCCCGGTGGTGGAGCAAACACACGTTGCGGCTGTGCCTCTGCGAGTGGCAGTCCATGTTGCCTCAGATTGCTGAGGCGACGGGTTGCTTCATGTACTGATCGTCCATGGTGAGGGCGATGCGCGCTTAATCCTACCGGTTGATCTAAGCCTGCTGCATGGCAGAACGCTAACAGGACTCGTCGGCTTATGTGGTTTGGCGCAGATGCGTCAACGTACATCGCTGTTGTGAAGTGGAGCGCTCGAACTTTGAAGAGTAAAACCAACCAAGCAATCGGTGAGCGTAGACGAGGCGGCAGGGTCAATACATTGACTAGGTTGAGCCACGGTTGCAGCAGATACGCTGGGTGTGAGTTGCCTGCGTTTTTCGGCAGCGGACGGATGAGAAGCCAATAGTCGGTATCCAGCGGTTCGTGTTGCTGGATTGCCTGAATGGCTGGTATGGCGGTAAGGCCTGAACCGATCGTGGTTTGCCAGAGGAGCAGGAGTACTCGTGGGCGCCGTGGCGTCATCATCGTTTAGCCTGACGGGGTCCCGCAATGCAGATATAAATGGTGCGATCGTGCTAAGCCGGACTGCGACGCGCGTTTTGAGTGTGGGCTCATTCAGTCAATGAGCCTGCCCATTATTGCTGCCTAACTAGGGCACAAGGACCCATCTTGAGCACCACCCGTGCTGGACGGCGAACTCATTGCCTTAGACATGCTCTCCGAGGTGAGTGTGGGTTTAACCCAAGGCGATCGTGTTGCACTCGTGTCGGCATGCGCGTCGTCGGTGACGAGCTTCGTTGTGGCGCTTAGATCAGTCGACATGGTTGGTTGGCCTTTAAAGTTCAGCGCTAAAAATACCGTGCACGGGTGGTAGCGTCAAGGTCGGGGCGGCGTGTTTCGCTCGAAAGTCAGCCCCATTTAATGAGTTCTTTGTAGGCCTCGGCGGCATCCCCACCCACCACTGGCATGGCGCCATCTGTAAGCCATACATGGCCAGTCAGGCCGCGCTCGGCAAGGGTGAGGGCGCCGTAGTGAAACTGACTCGGTATGTGACGCCGCCGCAGCATCCAATGAGCGGCGATGGCCCGGTGATAACACGTATTACGAAGCCAGCCCATCCGCCAGGCATGAAAAATGGCGCGCCTCGTTTCGTCTCGTGCGGTTACTCTCGCGTGGCCCTCGAGGGGTGCATGGCGAAGCGGTCGTGACAGTAGCGACAACACCCGAGGTGCAGGCGTGAGTGCTAGAAACACACGTGCGAGTGTCAGTAGAGCCAAGGCTTCGAGCGTGGCTGGCCACGTGCGCAGGCTCACTAAGGCTCCGTTACTGCGTGCACCAGTTGGGCCTGCTCAAGCTGCGTCAGTATCTCGATGAGATCTCGCTGGCACTCATCGTGTCCGACTGCAAACGCGTGCATGAGTTTGTCACGGAGATCGCTAAATGACGTGGGGGTCGCAAGGTTCAGCCAAACGGCGCGTGCAGTCAGATTTAAGCTGTGCACCATCGCTCCTTCCGCATCCAGAATGAGCAGTTCTTCCCCTAGGTCACTGAAAACGACGTGCTGAGTTCGTTGGATTAAGGCGAATGCATCCACGGGCACGAATCCTCTCTGAAAATTACCAACGGTGACGGCGGCCTTATTTCTTCACGCCTCACGACAGGCTACAGTACGCTTGCTCGACCAAGCATGCCAGATCACATCGCGCTTAGGGCGGAACTATTCCCTGCGTGGTGTCGTTTGTCAACGGTGCGGCGGTCAACTGATCGCGGGTGCGACTGACTACCGCCGTCTTCATAAGTGATGCCTTAAGCAGTCAGGTATTCTTGCGCCGACATAGGACTCAGTTGCAGCACGATCGACTCAGCGCCACAAGTAATTCAGATACTTAATTAAGGCCGCTTGGAATTCTTGCGAAGAGATGTGATAGCAATGCTTTTAAATAAAACAATTGAGTCATTAAGAGAAAATGGTTTCTTAGAAACCCTAGTAAAAATAGTTGCATACCCAGTCAGGCATTCTCTCCATCTGCTCAAGAAAAGGCGGCTTAAAACGTTTTTCGAAAATTTATTGACACTGCAGAGTGTAGAAGATCGCTTCACTTGGATATACAGGAGCCATTATTGGGGTTCTGAAAGCTTGAGTGGGCCTGGTTCAACCATTGAATACACCGAAAAATTACGTCAAGAACTGCCAAAGCTCATTGCGACGTTCAATATTAAAAGCATATTCGATGCGCCTTGCGGTGACTTTAATTGGATGAAGACGTTATTGCCAAAATTAGATGTCACTTATATTGGAGCGGATATCGTTAAAGAGCTGATTGGCTCTCATAAAGCAAATTATGAAAGCAAAGTGATTCAATTCATTGAGCTGAATTTAATAACAGACCGTTTTCCTAAAGCCGATTTAATGATCTGTAGAGATTGTCTGTTTCACTTGTCTTTTGAAGATATTCGTAGCGTTCTCGTTGCATTTGCGCGCTCTGAGATAACCTATTTGCTCACGACGACACATAAGAATAGAGACTGCTTTAAGAACACAGATATCAAAACAGGTGACTTTAGGGTGATCGACCTGTTTTCTGATCCCTTCAATCTTCCAAATAATCCATTGGCGCGCATAGATGATTGGCTGGCGCCAGAGCCAGAAAGAGAAATGTGTCTTTTCACCAGAGAGCAAATAAAGTCGGCAACGGATCGTTACTGACTGTCCTGGCAGTGGCTGGGGTCACTATCCCTAGACTACTTCCAGCTAAGGTTCAATTTCTTATGCGAAGCGGCGCAATCTCTCAAATAGAGATTAATGAGACTTTGGTAAGGAATGCCCACTTCTTCTGATACAGACTTGAAGTAGCTCACTGAGTCCTCATCCAATCTAATGGTTATAGGCTTCTTGAGCATGGAAGCATATGGGTTTTTACGAGCTTTTGAGAAATCATACTCTTTACGCATCTTCATCACCTTTAATAAGCTTTTGACTCTTTAGGGGTTGCCTTACGAGCCGAAATAATACGAA
>CAIYVA010000102.1 GCA_903929455.1 uncultured Pseudomonadota bacterium
ATCGGGCGCACTTCGCTGACATTGTTGAAGCCGAGTTGATCAATTTGCACGAAGGTAACTTCGCCCGGTACCGCCTACGCCCCTCTGAATTCTCGGCGTGGCAAAGTGTTTGGCGGATTCGAGACAAAGAGTGAATACGCGAATCGTTGTTCGCGCTGCGCATTGACCCCCGTCTCGCTGCCTATTGTGTGACCTATTTGCGATAGGTCACTGTAATGCCGACAGTGCGAGGCCTGAAAGTAAACGCGTTTTGTTGGTATGCGGTTGGTGCATACGGGTTGGCAATGTATGCCGGATTGTTCGCATCCAATTGGCCGATCTGGTAGTTGGTGGTGGTGTGAGAATTCAGTACGTTGTCGACAAACGCCGATATCTGAAACTCTTTTAGCATGACGCCGGCGCGAAGCGAAGCAAACTGCGTGGATGACAATGCATAGGTATTAGGCGAGTACTGCACGGTCGCTGGATCCTGAATGGCGGCTAACCAGTGATTGCGTGCGCTATATTGCCAGTCAAGTCGTATGAAGCTGTCATGATCGTTGGCTGAGAAGTTGTACTGCATGCCCGTAGATAGCGTCCACGGTGGACTGGTGCCCGGCCCACCATTAATCGCCGCTTCGCCGGCGATGGCATCGCCCGATTGCACCAACAGCGGCTTAGGTGCTGGGGTGGACGAGGAGTAGCGCGCGCTCGTATAACCAAAGGCTGCATCTATGGTGACTGCACTGCCTAGTGCGAGATCCGCTTGAATATCGAAGCCCTTCGCAATGGCGGTGCCTAAGTTGTCCGTAAACTGCAGGCCGCAGTTGTAAGCGACATATACATTTTGCTGGATGTTGCTCCATTTGATGTAGTAGGCACTGGTAGCGATTCGAAGCGTGTGATTGAAATTGTTTTTTGAGCCAATCTCATAACTTTGGGTGGTATCAGAGTTGTAACTGAGCGGTGCACCAGTGGGGTAGCCTGTCTCAGTGAGGCCGCCACCCTCACCGCTGCAGTTAGGCGGCAGAGGGGCATTGCCGCCGCCGGGTCTAAAGCCCTTGGCGTAGGTGGTGTAGTACAAGTTGTCTTGATCGGCTTGAAAGGACAAGCTGAGTTTGGGGGTGAAGGCCGTTTGTGTTTGTGAGGCTGCGCCATCACTTGGGCCATAGTTCTCAAGACCATCACTGTGATGATAAAGATCAAAGCCCATCTTCGCTAAGCGCCCGCCCACCGTTAGTTTGAGACGATCCGATAGGCTGTAAGTGACTTCACCAAAACCCGCTAACTGACGATCGTGGGTTTTATTGTGGTTGTAGTAAATATCGCAATTCGGTAATCCGGGCACTGGCGTGCCTTGTCCGTTACAGGAATAACCACCGGGTGAGAAGAAGTCCAAAGGATTGACACCAAAGAGAGCGTCCCACAGCGGAATAATCTGTGTGTCCTGCAACTCTTCCGTGCTGGTCTGCGCGGACAAGGACCAGAATGCGCCGACCGTCCACTTGAATTGGCTGGCAGGGTCATTAGACTGCCAGCGTACTTCCTGAGCCCAGGTCTGTTGTTGATTGGTCATCAGATTGGGGGTGGCGTAATGGTCAAATCCGGCAGGTAAGTGAATGCCGGTCGAGCTCACCAGTGGATACCAAGAACAGGGCGGTACTGCGGAGGACGATGCGGATCCACAGGTCCCTGCGGTATAGGCCGCGTCGCTCGCCCAGCCGAGACCCTGAAAGTAGGATAGGTCGTAGACTGTACCTTGATAACCAGAGAGTTCCTTGCGGTGGTAATACGATGTGTTCGCAATGAGCGCCGTCTTGCCTAAATCAACCTCGATCTTAAGCGATGGTAGGAAGTACTCATCCGGTACGGGCATGCGCTCAGGGGTTGCATTGTTGAATTGACCCGCCGATGCGTTCGAGTAAGCGGGCCAGAACGTCGAATTGTCATGCTGCCGGGCGTTTTGATACATCAGGGCCGGTGTGATCGTCACGCCTTCACGCGGTTGAATAATGAACGAGAGGCGAGCCGCCAAGGTGTTCGCATGGTTGGCATTTTTATCTACCACTGCACTGGTGGTGGGATCAACATGATTGATCCAACCGCCATCGTAGCGATACCAGATGCTCGCGCGGTAGCCTAAGACGTTATCCACCAAGGGTCCCCCGTGCGCAAGGCCCGCCTCGAAACTGGGTTGGCCATTCTTGGTGTAGGCCATCTCAGTACGTGCGTAGGTTGACTCAGTCGTCAGGCTGGGTTGCGTCATCAGGTAGCGGACGGTACCGCCTTCTGAGCCTGCACCGAACAGGGTGCCTTGGGGGCCTCGCAGTACCTCGACGCGTTCGAGATCAAAGGTCTTCGGTAGCGCATCATCCGGACTGAAGCCGACAGCGCGCATCTGGATGGGTGTGTCGTCGATGTAGATGCCTGTTGTGCCAGCGCCGCCAGAGGATGCGATGCCTCGAATAGAAATCGCATTGGTACCGGAGTTATCGATAGAAACACCCGGCATGAAACGGACAATGTCTTGGAAGTCCTTGATGCCCTTTTGATCCAAGGTTTCTTGACTTAAGGCTGTGATGCTGACCGCTACCTTACTGATGGATTCTGCATGGCGGGTAGCGGTCACAACGATTTCGTCGAGCTCTCCGCTCACTTTGTCTGCACCAAAGGAGGTAGGCATGTAAGCGATGTGAGATAACACCATCAGTCCCATGAGTGCGGATCGAAAAGCCATTGTGTTCTGCATTATCTGTGCTCCCACTCAATTGTTTTTTATCAATCGTGTCGCTTCTTTTACTCGATCGTCGCTCAGCTCTTAACGTTATCTGCGCAGTAAGACGGCATCGGCGGGGTCCCAACTCATGACCACTTCATCATTCCAATCAATGCGCCAGTCGACGGTGCGACGCTCATTTTGCGCAGCCGCCGACAGTTTCGTGCCGCTAGCTGTTTTGATTTGGTAGGTCGATCGGTTGCCTAAATACCCCAATTCCCACACAACGCCGGTCAATTGATTGGCCGCACCGCTGTTTGGCACGATCGGCCCTTTGCTCAAGCGAATTTTTTCGGGCCGTATGGCTACCCAGGCGGTTTCTCCCACAGTGACTGCGTGCTCATCACGAACGGTGAGCGGTGTTGGCAGTGAGTCCGTCTGTAGCGTGACTAGTCCTGAGCCCGCGTGGGTGATCTTTCCCTCGATTAGATTGGCCGTGCCGAAGAAATCGGCGACAAATCGACTGTTCGGATATTCATACACCTGTGCCGGGGTGTCCATCTGTAGCAGTGCCCCTTGATTCATGACGGCGATGCGACTGGCTAAGGTCATCGCTTCGTCTTGATCGTGCGTGACCACCACAAAAGTGATGCCTAACTGATATTGCAAGTCCATCAGCTCAAACTGGGTGCTTTCGCGTAACTTCTTATCCAGTGCACTTAAGGGCTCATCGAGAAGCAGCACCTTGGGTCTGCGAATAAGTGCGCGAGCAAGTGCCACACGCTGTCGCTGACCACCGGATAGCTGATGGGGTTTGCGTTGGCCTAGGCTTGCGAGCTGGACCATCTCAAGCGCTTCATGCACGCGTTGCTTGCGCAAGGCCTGTGTTAATTTTAGACGTCTTAAACCATAGCCCACGTTGTCCTCAACCGTCATATGAGGAAACAGGGCGTAAGACTGGAACATCATATTGACCGGCCGTTCATAGGGCGGCACATCCGTCATGTCGATGCCATCAATCAAAATCTGACCGCGAGTCGGGGTAACAAATCCCGCCAGCATACGAAGCAGAGTCGTCTTGCCGCAGCCGGAGGCACCCACAAGAGCAAACATTTCACCCTTGAAGATGGACAGACTGACGTCATTGACCGCGGCGATGCTGCCATAGGTTTTGGCGACACGGTCGATCACGATCTGGGGCGTAGCCTCAGGATCGAGCCAAGGGCGGTCAGTCAATGTTTGTCGTTGCGACGTGATCAACGGAAGCCCTTTGGGGTGGTTATGGGTAAACGCTCACTTAGCTGATCAGAGGATGATATAGCCACTGAGTACTCAGCGATCGTTGGGCGGGGTGGCGCGGCGACGAGCGGGGGCGAAGAAAGGACGTTCGACCACCTGTGAGCGCAGCATCCGCCGCTCCCACATCAGCTCCCGGTTGAGATAGACATCAGCCCACACGGTACTGCCGAGCCCTTCGTGTGGGGTGTTGATCATGGCGAGGGCAATATTGCGCTTGCAGGTGGGTGACCACATGGCGGAGGTCACATGGCCGACTTCTTTGAGGCCTGCTTCATCGCTGTAGAGCAAGGCACCGTGCGCTGGCTTGTTGCCAGCGACATCTAAGCCCACCAAGCGGCGCTTTGGCCCCACTCGGTTTTCTTCCAACAGCGCGCGCCGACCATTGAAATGTGGTTTATCAAAGTCGATTAACCACTCTAAGCCAAGCTCGAGGGGTGAGCGATCGCGATTCAGTCGAATGGTGTGTTCTGCTGAAATAAAGTCCACATTTGGCATCAGGAATCCGGCCTCAATGCGCGCCATGTTAAGCGCCTGGGAGCCGATCGGACGAATGCCGCGGCTTTGGCCTGCGTCCATCAGATCATCCCAAAGACCGAGCGCGTGTTCGGGACGCATCCACAGCTCATAACCCAAATCGCCGGTGAAGCCAGTGCGTGACACCATCACCGGACGACCGGCTGCCGATAGATTGCGCCATTCAAAGGGCTTTAACTGCTCAACGCCCTCAAGGCCTAGCCGTTTCAAGACGAAGCAAGAGGTAGGTCCTTGCACTGCTAAGGCGGCAATCTCGCTGGTGACTTCCTCGATCTCTACCTTGAAGCCGATCGCGGAGTCCATGAACCAGTCTAGCTGTCGTTCGGCGGTGCAGATTCTAAAATCATGCTCGGCGATACGAAATACTGTGCCATCGTCAATTAAATGACCGGCATCGTTACACCACACCACATAGCTCACGCGACCCACTTTGAGTTTACGAATATCACGCGTGACTAAGCGATTAACATAACGCTCGGCATCCGGACCTGCGATCCGATACTTGACCATCGGTGTCAGATCAAACAGGGTCGTGGCGTTTCGGATCGCAAAGTACTCTTGCTCGACCGTGGTAAAGACATCGACGGTGGAGTAGCCGGCCCACGGCACATAGGAATCGCGCTGTTGGAGCGCGCGGGCTCGCTCAGCGAACGGGGTTTCCCACAGAGGCTTCTTATAGTGTGGCGCTAAAGGGGTGTTCATAGGCGACTCAAGGGCTTTTACTCATGACTCGGTGCGCCGCGTGTCGCCCGGCCAGACCCATCACACCACCGCCGGGATGACTGCTGGCGCCGCATAGATAGAGTCCAGGCAAGGGGGTTTGATACTGGGTGGCTCCTGGTACCGGGCGCACCATATAAAACTGATCAAACGCCAGATCGCCGTGATGCCAGTGGCCACCGGTGACACGAAACTCTTTCTCCAAATCCTCAGGCGTCAACAGCTCAGCGGCTACGACACTGTCGCGAAGCCCCGGTGCATGCTGATCGAGAAGATCAATGAGCTGAGTAGTGAGTGCCGCACGATGGGTCTGCCAACCGCCTTTGATGCTGTAAGGCACGTACTGCACGACACTGGAGAGCACATGCTGGCCAGTGGGGGCGAGGGAGCTGTCATGGATGGTCGGGATGGTGATTTCAAGTGCTGGTGTCGCCGACACGCTTTGGTACTTGGTGGGGTTAAAGGCGCGCTCCAACTCATTTAGTGAGGGTGACAGCACCAAGCGGCCCCCTAACCACTCGGGCTTAACGCCAGTGAAGTTAGGGCGCTTAGCGAGCGCTAAGTGCAGCTTGGCTGTCATGCCGGCACTTCTAAAATGATCAATGCGCCTGACAAAGCCGGTATCTAAGTGCTCAGTACCTAATAGGTTCAGGAATGTGGTCTTGGCATCGACATTGGAGATCACCGTGTTCGCTACTATCGTTTCGCCTGATTCGAGTAACACGCCACTGGCATGATCATTCTCAACCAAGATACGCGCCACCGGTGCTTGGGTGCGAATGCGAGCGCCCGCCGCTTCTGCCGCACGTGCAAGCGCTTGTGTGACCGTGCCGAGTCCGCCAATGGGTTGTACAAAGGTGCTGCTGTCAGCGCTCACTTCGGCGGCGCGACGATACAGGTAGGTCAACACGGTACCAGGCGCACGGGGCCCAAAATTACTGCCAACAATGGCATCGAACCCAAGCACACCCTTGAGTACGGGTGTTTGAAACTCATCCTCGAAGAGATCGTAGGCATTCATGCCAATGATGCGTAAGAGTTCACGCATCTCTTTACGGCCGAGCAAGCGTAGCTTCAGTGCCATTTTGGCAAGTGCCCACTTGTCTTCCCAAAGAGTCGTGCCTAAGCGCGGCGGTGTACTCGCTAAGATCGCATGGATGAGCTTTCCAAAGCGATTCATGCGCCGATCAAACGGCGCATACGCACGTGCATCGGCTTCGGATCGCACATTGAGGGCATCCAAATCACCCATGCGAAGTGGCGCCTCATCGGGGCTTAAGCCGATGGTGGGCAAATCAGTGGCCGCAAAGGCAAGGCCGTGGTGTTTGAGGTTAAGGTCACGCACCAGACTCAGCGGCATCTGGTTAAACAGATGGGCGGCCGCTGAGACTTTAAAGCCTTCAGCGAAGCGACGTGTAATGGCCATGCCGCCCACGTGCTCGGCTGCTTCTAACACCAGCACCGATTGGCCGGCACGGGCGAGGGTGGCTGCACAGACCAGTCCATTGTGGCCGCCACCAATGATGATCACATCTGCACTGTCAGGGCGTACGCTGCTCATGCTTTCGCCTCAATGCCGAGATCTCTTAATACGCGGCGCGCAGCATTAGCGCCCGGTGCACCCATCACACCGCCGCCGGGATGTGTGCTTGAGCCTGACATGTAGAGATTTTTGATGGGCGTGGCGTATTGCGCGTAACCAGGGACCGGGCGGTTAAACAACAATTGATCCATGGTGAGCTCACCCTGGAAGATGTTGCCTTCGGTGAGACCTACTTCGCGCTCAATATCCCAAGGCGTTCTGATCTCGGTATGCAAGATCAGACTTTTGAAGTCAGGGCTTTGATTGGCAATGGCATCGATGACGGTATTACCAAAGGCCTGACGCTTTTCGTCTGTCCATGGGCCATCCGCCAACTCATACGGGCAGTACTGAACAAACACAGACATATAGTGTTTGCCATCAGGCGTCATGGTGGGATCGATTTGTGAGGGAATGAGCATATCGACGTAGGGCGCTTGCGACCAGCGACCCTCCTTCCAGTCGTCATAGGCCCGCTCCATCATCTCCACGGTATCTGTGATGTGTAGATCACCGCGGATCGTGGGCGAGTCTTTGGGGATCGCCGGGAACGTCGGTAGTCCGTCGAGCGCAATATTGAGCTTGCCGGAGGAGCCTCTGATCTTAAAGCGTTTGACCGCTGTTAAAAAATCGCTCGGTAAGTGTTCAGGGTCTACGGTATTTAAGAAGGTGCGCTTCACATCCATGTTGGAGATAACAGTTTTTGCCTGAATCTCCTCGCCACTGGCGAGTGCGACACCGACCGCTTGACCATTTTTGACCAAGATGCGCTCAACCGGTGAGTCGACACGAATGCTGCCGCCACTGGCTTCGAGTGATTGTGACAGCGCTTGAGTGATCGCACCCATGCCGCCACGTGCAAAGCCCCAAGCGCCGACGGTCTCGTCAATATCACCCATGTAGTGATGCAACAGCACATAGGCGCTGCCCGGTGAGCGAGGGCCTAGGGCCGTGCCAATGATGGAGGTGCCCGCAAAGTGTGCTTTGACGATTTCGCTCTCGAAGTACTCGTCTAGAAAGTCAGCAGCGCTCATGGTCCAAAAGCGCAGCGTGTCGTACATGCGCTCTTCGCCTAAGCCATGCAGGCGCTGGCCTAAATACAATAGTTCCTGGATGTCACGTGGCTTAAACGAAGTGGGATCTGGAGGCTCTCTCATCAATAGCGGCTTGATGAACTTGCATTGACGCATCACATCCCGCGAATAACGGTCGTAGGCTTCAGCATCCCGTTTGGAGTGGCGAGCGATCTCGCGACGCAACGCATCATGATTGTCGTACAGCGCCAGGTGGCCGCCGCCTCTCATCATGGTACAGCCACCTTCATAGGGGATGATCTGCAAGCCGTAGCGGGGAAGCTCCAAGGTGCGCATGATCTCAGGTCGCAGCAGGCTGCAAACATAAGAGCAGTTGGAGTAGGTGAAGTCTTGATACAGCTTTCGGCTGACAGCGGCACCACCCACGATGTCGCTGCGCTCGACCACCAACACCTTCACACCCGCACGTGCCAGATAGCAGGCGGCGACAAGGCCGTTATGGCCTGCGCCAATCACGATGGCATCGGGTTGCCGCAAAGAGGGGTTGCTCATCCGGGTGGTCTTTCTCGCAAACTTAAGTGGCGGCGGCGTGGGTTCGGGCGTTTAGGGTAGCGTCTACTGCAATCTCAAACCCGCGGAGCGTATCCGTCAAGCAGGAATCGTCATGGGCCGCAGAAATAAACCAAGGCTCGCGCGAATCCGGCTCACACAGGACGCCCTCATCATGCAGTACCTGCGCCATGGCGTCATAAAAATGATAGTCGCTGCTCTTCCAGGTGCGGTAGTTGCGTGGGGGGTTGGCCGCAAAAAACAGCCCCATCATGGAGGGGTGCCCCACGAAGCTATGAGCAATGCCGCGTGGCTCAAGCACTGCCGTCATGCCTTTCATTAAGGCTTTGCCGTAGTGGGCAATGCGCTCCAGTGCGTCGGTTTCATCCAGTATTTGCAGGCATTTTTCAGCAGCAGCCATGGAGACGGAGTGCGCGGTGTAGGTGCCGCCGTGGGCGACTCCTTTGCCTAGCTTTCGCATAATCTCTTCGCGACCGGCCAGCACCGAAATGGGGTAGCCGTTACCCATCGCCTTAGCAAAGGTGCATAGATCCGCATGGATCCCATAGAGCTCCTGCACGCCACCCCGGGCGACGCGGAAGCCTGTTTTGACCTCATCGATCAGCATGACGACGCCGTAGCGAGTGCACAGTTCGCGTGCGGCTTTGAGGTACTCAGGCTCAGCGGCGATGCCCAAGCAGTTGCCCATGATCGGTTCAATCAGCATGCAGGCGATCTTGCCGGCATGGCGTTTGAAGGTGTCCTCTAACTGGTTGGCGTCATTGGCCTGCACAAAGTGGGCAAAGCTTCTGTTGCCGATGGGGATTCCCTGGCTGTACGGATGAATCTCCGGCTCGCCTTTTTCAGACCATTTTTCCATGGGGGCGTACCACATGGCCGCATCAAACAGGCCGTGGTAGCTACCTTCTAGGATGATGTAGTCATCCTTGCCCGTGTAGGCGCGGGCTAAGCGAAGGGCCGCCATGACCGCTTCGGTGCCTGAGTTAGAGAAGCGCACCAGTTCAGCGGCGGGTACCATTTTGGCGATTCGTTCCGCCACACGAAACTCCCGTTCGGTGGCCAATGCAAATACACCGCCGACACTCATGCCCTCGCGAGCCGCGTCATCCACCTCGGGGTGGGCGTAGCCTAAGATCGCAGGTCCATAGCCTAGGCGGTAGTCGACGTAGCGATTGTCGTCGATGTCGGTGATGCGAGCGCCTTTGCCTTCTTTGACGTAAATGGTGCGATCTTCACCCCAATAGCGAAAATTGGAGGCGACCCCCAGTGGCAGGCGAGTGACGGCTTTCTTCCAATGGGCGTTGCTTTTGGTCAGGTCGCGAGCCATGGCGGCAATCCTTATGCGTTGATCATTGATCCAGACAAACGCTACCATCGGGCTTAGTAAGCGTCCATGCAATTTGTATGTATATATAGAAAATGGCCTGAATCGCCGGATTTTCTATTTAACAATAATTTATAGCTGAGAAATCCTAAATTTAAATAAGTATATGTTTTATATAATTAAAATGTAACTTTTTTGCGGTTTCTCGCTAGATTTTTTCTTGCTTGACGACTGTGGGTGGGCGTAGATTGAACGATCATATAATTAACGTCTTAAGGGGTAGGCCGTGAGTCCGATCAACGCGCTGGATTCGAAGGGAAGCGTTGGGGCGACCGGTGTGTCTCCTCAGGCGCTGCCTGCCTGGGTGTATTCACACCCTGAGATGACTCGTTTGGAGTTAGAGCGCATCTTCAGGCCCAGTTGGCAGATCGTATGCCACGTCAACTCGCTACCCAAGCCTGGGGATTTTGTGACCTTCGATATGGGCGTTGACAGCGTAGTCGCGGTGCGTGATCGCGACGGCACTGTGCGTGCTTTTCATAATGTCTGCAGGCACCGCGGTGCGCGATTGCTCGATGGTCACGGGCACTGTGCGGGGACGGTGCTGTGCCCCTATCACGGCTGGAGTTATAACTACGCGGGTGATCTGATCGGGGTGCCGAGTCGTGAGACCTTCCCGGGTCTTAAGCGCGAGGACTATGGTCTAAAGCCGGTGCATCTCCAGGTGTTGATGGGCTTTGTTTTTGTATGCATGTCCGATGATCCACCGCCCTTAAAAGAACGTTGGGCGCCCTTTTTAGATGAATTAGCCCCTTACCGATTTGAGGAGATGGTCCCTTTAGGCCCGATCACC
>CAIYVA010000103.1 GCA_903929455.1 uncultured Pseudomonadota bacterium
CTGCATAAGCTCCTCTTAGGGGTATCCTCAGGAGCGGGCAATAAAAAACCCACCCCCGGCAGCGGTCGGAGATGGGTTTTGCGTTAACTGGAAGCTCGGTCTATTGAGCCTTCAAGCCACACACCCACTCCGTGGCGCAACGCCACCACCCAGCAAGTGCGGGGGTTACAGGGAGATGGAGGTACTTGGCCATAGGCGCTAAGTATGGCCTGTGGGTGGAAAAGCGGTCAAGCGCCATCTGGGCGAGTTAAGGCATGCTACGGTATGGTTTATCCCTTTTGACGCTCGATATGATGGATTCGATCCCCGCCCACCTGCTCGCACCCCGCCATTGGCTCACGTGGCTAGGCTTAGGCCTGCTTAGGCTGGTTGAGCGTCTGCCTTTTGCCATGATTCTGCGGACCGGCCGGGCCCTTGGCCGTGCGGTCTACCGGTTACCGCTCCGTTACCGTCGCATCGCGCGTACCAATATCGCGTTATGCCTGCCAGAGCTGTCGGCGGTAGAGCAGGAAAAATACATCAAAGCCCATTTCGAAAACCTAGGCATCTCCCTGTTTGAGTCAGCCATCACCTGGTGGTCTAGTGATGCCCGCATCAATGGCTTGTCAGAAATCGTCGGCATTGAGCATTTGCAGACGGCGCTTGCAAAAGGTCGTGGGGTTATTTTACTGACCGCGCACTTCACGACGCTGTCGATCGGTGCGCGGATCCTTAATAACCGTATCCCCATTGATCCTCTGTATAGACCACTGAAAAACCCACTATTGGCCTTCATATCGGGCAGCTCATTTCGTCGCAATGCCAAATTGGCCATCAAGCACGATGACATTCGCGGCATGATCGCTGCACTGCGTCGCAACGAGATCGTCTGGTACGCAACCGATCAAAGCTACCGAAAAAAAGGCGCCGAGATGGTTCCTTTCTTTGGCGTCCCGTGTGCAACCAATGTGTTCACACCCCGCCTGTCGGCCATGACCGGTGCCACCGTGCTGTACTACTCCACTGAGCGTCTACCAGGCACACGTGGCTGGCGAGGGGTGATTGAAGCGGCTTTCCCAGACTGGCCAAGCGCCGATCCCATTGCAGATACACAGCAGTATCATGCGCGCGTTGAGGCACAAGTACGGGCAATGCCTGATCAATACTGGTGGATTCACCGTCGTTTTAAAGGCTTAAGTCCAACTGACCCGGACTACTACCGAGCCTCTTAACGGGGCTTATCTCGCCGCGATAGCACCCAAACCGATGGGTCTGGCAGCCTCATCACCCGAGCGTGAGTCGCCACTATAAAGTGCGTTAGCCCTCTATAATGCCTGTGGCACACGTCATTGCTCGTTGCCCCTGGAGTCTGTTCTTTGAAGTCGTCCACACCCCACGTTAAAAACCAGACGACGCCTGTTCGCACGCGATCTGCCGTGGGCGTGTTTCGCTACATGAGAGACGCGCTCGATCTGACTTGGTCTACCAACGCTCCCCTCACTTTGATATTGGCTCTGTTGGCATTGGTGGCGGGTGGACTACCCGCAGGCATTGCCTGGGTAGGCGCCCACATCGTCGACTCTGTGGTCAACGCCATTCGAACCTATCCAGTCATTGGCAGCGCAGCCTATCAACCGGTACTTCAATACGTGGCGCTGGAGGCACTCATCGTAGCCTCCCTATCAGCTGCCCAGCGTGGTCTCAGTACCTGTCAGTCACTTCTCCGTGCAGAACTCGGCCAGCGCGTTAATGTGATGATTCTCGACAAGGCGCTGGAACTCGAATTAGAACATTTCGAAGATTCTGAGTTTTATGACAAGTTAGCAAAGGCGCGGCGCGAAGCATCCACCCGCCCACTGTCCATGGTGATGCGCACATTTGGTTTGGTGCAAAACGCCATTTCGGTTGTGAGCTATGGCGTCATACTCATTCAGTTCTCGCCATTGGCGGTGATCATCTTGCTGCTCGCTGGTCTCCCCGTCTTTTTTGCAGAAGCTAAATTCTCGGGGGAAGCTTTCCGTCTTTTTAGTTGGCGGTCTCCTGAAACACGCATGCAAGCATACTTAGAGAGTGTGATTGCGCGCGAGGACTATGCCAAAGAAGTACAGTTGTTCGCACTAGGTCCTCTGCTGCTGGAGCGGTATCAGCAGATTTATCACAAACTATTCACGGCAGATCGCGCGCTCACCATACGACGAGATAGCTGGGGATTCGCTTTAGGGTTGTTAGCCACCATCGGTCTGTATGGCGCCTATGCGTGGATTGCGTCTAGCGCGATCCAGGGCATGATCACGCTCGGTGCCATGACCATGTACCTAGCGCTATTTCGTCAAGGACAGACGGCATTCTCTTCAGGCTTATCTGCGGTCAGCGGCCTGTATGAAGACAATCTGTATCTTTCTAACCTGTACGACTACTTAGAACAGCCGATTGCGCCGCGCGTTGGCACTTTGCAGGTGGGCGAGGATCCGAGCGACGGGGTTCGCTTTGAAGACGTCTCGTTTACCTACCCCGGAGCCTCAAGCCCTGCGCTCACTAACGTCACTGTACACATTCGGCCTGGCGAGAGCCTAGCGTTGGTCGGCGAGAACGGCTCTGGCAAAACGACACTGATCAAATTACTGACCCGACTTTATCATCCGACGAAAGGCAAGATCTTTTTTGAGGGGTCTGACTTAGAAGCGTGGGACAGTGAGGCGCTACGTGCGCGCATCGGTGTAATTTTTCAGGACTTCGCCCACTATCAGCTCAAAGTGGGCGAGAACATCGGTGCCGGTGATGTCGCTCACTTCGACGATCGTGAACAATGGGCGACCGCCGCCACGAAGGGCCTAGCCGCTCCGTTCATCCAAGACCTACCTAGCGGCTATGACACACAACTCGGCAAGTGGTTTAAGGATGGCAGAGAATTATCCGGTGGCCAGTGGCAGAAAATCGCACTCGCGCGCGCATTCATGCGCTCAGCTGCTGATGTACTGGTACTCGATGAGCCAACAGCAGCCATGGATGCGGGCGCCGAAGCAGAGATTTTTGAGCATTTCCGGCAGCTGACGCGTGATCGGATCACTATTTTGATTTCACATCGATTCTCAACCGTGCGCATGGCAGACCAGATCTTGGTGCTACAAGGCGGCGGGATTGTGGAGCGAGGCTCCCACGAAGAGCTCATCGCACTTAATGGACAATATGCTCGTTTGTTTGGTCTGCAAGCTAAGGGTTATCGGTAGTCCACCCATACCACGATATAATCAAGCCCCACGAGGCCTATCTATATGAAACTCCATCAACTCCGCTATCTGACAGCTGTAGTCCAGAATGGACTTAACATCACCACCGCGGCACGCAAGCTACACACCTCACAGCCAGGTGTGAGTAAGCAGCTCAAGCTACTTGAGGATGAGCTGGGGTTCCCGCTGTTTGAGCGTGATGGTCGCAATCTCATTAGTGTGACAGCCGCTGGCCAAGAGGTGGTTGACCGCGCCATGCGAATACTGGAGGAGGCGCAGAACATCCGGCGCTTGTCTGCCGACCTCAAGGATGACCAAAGCGGATCACTGGCGATCGGCACCACGCACACGCAGGCACGGTACGTACTACCACCTGCAGTGCAAACGTTTCGCCAACACTATCCTGACGTGGATCTACACCTCCATCAGGGCACAACAGAGCAAATTGCAGAATTGGCACGCCTCGATCGCGTCGATTTCGCGATTGCTACCGGGGGTGACGAGATATTCCCTGGGCTTGTATTGCTGCCTTGCTACCGTTGGCATCGCACCATCGTGGTGCCCAAGGGGCACCCCCTCACTAAGGAGAAGAAGCTCACGCTGGCCGCCTTGTCTAAGTATCCCATCGTGACCTACACCTTTAGCTTCACCGGTCGCTCCTCCTTGCCAGCACTATTTGAAAGCGCGGGACTTAAACTGAATGTGGCTTTAACGGCGAGTGACGCGGATGTCATTAAGACCTATGTTCGCTTAGGCATGGGCGTAGGTATTGTAGCCAGCATGGCGATGGATGCTGAGGTGGATAAGGATCTGGTGGTTATTCGCGCAGAACACTTGTTCGCTCCACACACCAGTTGGATTGGGTTTAGGCGTGGTCGTCTATTGCGCGGCTATATGTATGATTTTTTAAAAACCTTCGCACCACATCTCACCCGCCGTCTGGTCGATCAAGCTGTACGCGCAGGATCCGGGACGGAACTCGCTGCATTATTTAGCGACGTGACGCTACCTAACCTTTAGATGTCTATGCAGACGGCAGCCCATCGCTCCTCTATGCAAGTACCGATTTTTAAGCACGTTCTCTGTGCAATGCTCGCTCTCCTGCTGAGCGCCTGTACGCGCTCAAGCGCTTTGTTGGAGTCCGGCAACTATCGTGCGGTGTTGGCTGTCCCAGGCGGCGATCTGCCCTTTCAGGTCAACGTTAGCGTTGATCATGGCGCGACGGTCGCCGTGATTCAGAATGGGCCTGAGAGCGTACGGATCACGGAAATTGAGCGCGTCGATGACCATCTCGTGCTCAGAATTCCGGGCTATGAAAATCGTCTAGAGGTGCAAGCCACTGAAGATGGCTATCGGGGGGACGCGGTTATGGTGCGCCCCGGTGGCAAGACAGTGCGCTTACCTTTGTCCATGACTCGTCATCAATCCTGGCGGTTCTTCCCAAGCCCCGATGAACATCCATCTAATATCAATGGTCGGTGGGCGATTACTTTCTCTAGTGACGGCACCAGCAGCCCTGCGATCGGCGAATTCACACAATCGGGGGCACATGTCACTGCCACCATATTAGATCCAACAGGTGACCACCGCTTTATTGAGGGCGAAGTCAGGGGTCAAAATCTCCTGCTGTCACGCTTTGATGGTGGCTCGGCGTATCTCTATCACGCCACACTGCAAGCAGATGGCACGCTCGATGGCAAATGGTGGTCGGGTGCATGGCATGTCTCTGATCTCGCGGCACATCGCGATGAGCAAGCAACACTCACCGATCCAGCGAGCACGAAAATGCCCGCGACATTTTCATTCTCATTCCCAGACCTCGACGGCAAGACAGTGTCTTCTACCGACGCACGCTTCCGGGGCAAGGTCCTCGTGGTCTCCCTCGGCGGTAGCTGGTGCCCAAATTGTCATGATGAGGCGGCGTTTCTGCTACCGCTGTACCGGGAGCTTAAAGACCAAGGCTTAGAAGTGGTTTTTCTGGAATTTGAGCACTTCGGCAACCTAGCAGATTCAGTCGCTGCCAACCGCCGCTTTGTGAAAAAACTAGACATCCCATGGCCGATGTTGATAGCAGGCATCTCGGAGCGAGAAAATGCTGCAACCAAAGTGCCTGATCTTGGCAAGATATATGCGTTCCCGACGACGCTGGTGATCGATCGGTCAGGTAAAGTACGGGACTTGCATTCAGGCTTTTCCGGGCCCGCCACGGGCGCACACTACGAAGCCTTCAAGAGCGAATTCACAGCACTCATTAAAGGCTTGTTAGCTGAGACTCATCAAACCGCTGGTCGCTGAGGCCGCGCAACCGAACAAAGATTAGGAAAGACCGTATGCCCTCCTTTGATACTGTGTCAGAGCTCAATCATCACGAAGTCGAAAATGCGGTCGATCAGGCGAATCGCGAAGTGGAGCTGCGTTTTGACTTCAAAGGCACGGATGCCAAATTTGTGCGTCTGGGTGGTGAAATTACGCTAGAGGCGCCTGCCGAGTTTCAGGTAAGCCAGATGCTCGACATACTGCGCCTTAAATTGGCAAAGCGGAACATTGATCTCGTCTGCCTTGAGGAAGGTGAAGTAGAGACAAATTTGGCGCGCGCCAAGCAAAAAGTCACCCTACGTGAAGGTATCAACAGCGAAAGCGCTAAGAAGCTGCAAAAAGCCATTAAGGATTCAAAGCTTAAAGTGCAGGCGGCAATCCAAGGTGACAAGCTGCGCGTCACTGGAAAGAGCCGAGACGACTTGCAGGCCGCCATGGCTCTACTTCGGCAACAAAAAGTAGACGTCGCATTGCAGTTTAATAATTTCCGCGATTAAAAAACAGGCTAACACGCGTAACTGGCTCGGTCAGACCACGTGAATATAAACAACCACCGAAGGATTTATAATGAGTAACCCACTGGACTCACTTCTGGATCGTCTGGCTCAGCCGCTTACGATCGCCGGACGCGCGCTACTCGGCTTATATTTTCTGCTACCTGGGATAATGAAGATCGCAGGATTCGCAGGCACACTCGATTACATGCAACAGCACCACGTGCCAATGGCGTTGCCAGTGCTAATCCTCACGATTGTGCTGGAAGTCGGCGGTGGACTGGCTTTAATCATTAACTGGCAAACCCGAAGCAATGCGTTTCTGTTAGCCGGCCTGACACTCCTAATTTGTATCTACATGCATGACTTTTGGAACCACTACGACAGCGGCAGTCAGCAGCATGAATTGCAGAATTTTATTAAAAACTTAGGTATTTTCGCTGGCCTTCTAGTGCTGACAGGTAGAGAGGATCGGAAACGGCAGCCATAAGGAATGCAGACTTCTCAATCAGTGATGGCTAAAGCGGTTTTTCTGGATTATGGCTCAGTAAGCTTTAGTGGGGACCTGAGAGATGATGCGCTGTACGCCGCACTGCCAGGTCTGACCATCTTTTCAGAATCGGCGGACAGTGAAGTGGATGCGCGCCTCGCGGGTTGTCAGGTCGCGCTGTCTAACGCGGTGCGCTATAGCCGTGAACGTTTGCAGCGTCACCCAACATTGAAGCTCATCGCTGTAACGGCCACTGGCACAAACAATATCGATCTGGACGCCGCTCGAGAGCTTGGCATCGCCGTGTGCAATATTAGGGATTACTGCACGCCCTCTATTGTGCAGCACGTATTTGCGGGGTTATTGGCCTTAACACATCACATTCGGGAATATGACGGCGCGGTTAAGGCAGGCCAATGGGAGAGTGTGCCTACGCTAAAGGGTCTTACTCCCATCCGAGAACTGACGGGGCTGCGCTTTGGCATCATCGGATTCGGCGTCCTTGGTCAGGCAGTTGCACGCATGGCGCAAGCTTTTGGCATGCACGTGTTAGTGGCCGGTCGGATTGGTGACGCGCGTGTTGCGCCAGGACGTGTCGATTTCGCGCAACTCCTACCGCAAGTCGACGTGCTGTCCCTGCACTGCCCAATCACGCCCCGGACACGGCATTTAATCAACCGCGAATCTCTCCGCCTTCTCAAATCAGATGCCGTGCTCATTAATACGGCGCGGGGTGACTTGGTCGATGCGCAGGCGTTGGCTGAAGCGCTGTGCGCAGGCCAGTTGGGCGGTGCTTTTATCGATGTGCTCGCCGAGGAGCCCCCAACCGTGGATAATGCGCTACTGGCTGCAACGATTCCGAATCTCATTTTGTCGCCACACATGGGATGGGCAGCACGCGAGGCGCGCCAACGTGCAGTCGACGAACTAGCCCGCAACGTAGAGTCGTTTATGTGCGGCGACATACGGAATCGTGTTGTTTAAGATGGGTTGTTCAAGATAACTAGAGTCTCAGACGTATTTTAATGGCACAACAAGAGAGCACAGGTTGAACCCCACACCACGTACGCCACGCTCGTTGTTAGTGCTACGGCTAATCGCGCTATTCAAGTTTTTCAAAGCCCTATTTGTGATGGCCAC
>CAIYVA010000104.1 GCA_903929455.1 uncultured Pseudomonadota bacterium
CCATGCCATTTAATGCTTCAAACACTGCGCCGACTTGCTTCTTCGACAGCTCGGTGTCTTTGGCAATGTGTGTAAGAATTTCTGACTTGGTAGGTGCTGCGTTCTTTTTCGCCATTTGATTCTCCTGTAAGTATTCGTTGCGGGCCTTTGTTTTACGGTCTTATTTTCATTCCTCAGAGGGCTGTCCCAGACGAGGTGACGTCGAAACGTCTATAAAATAAGTGCTACAAGCATGCCCCTGTGAGTGATCCGAGATCGACAATAGCACACGATAAACATTATTCCACTAGTTTTGCAGATGTTTTTTTATGCTGTGTGCGTGCGGTGGCGACAGGGAAAGGGTTTTTGGAAAGCACGTTGGACGTTCGATGCGGATCACTTTGTGTCGCGAGGTTTTGCCGCGTAGCAAACGGACGGCACTCAGCGACACGCCAAAGGAGGCGGCGGCGAACTTTAAGAGGTGCTGATTGGCTAAGCCATCGATCGGTGGTGTGGTGATGCGCACCTTCAGTTGTGTGCCATCGAGCGCCCATTGATCGTTGGGCGCTCGTGGCTGAAGGCGCAGGGTGAGGACTAAGTCATCCTCATCCCAGCGGTACCAATCGCTCATTCGAGTCCGATCAGTAACGGTCGAATGCGCTCATTCAAGATCATTTGTGCTAAGTAAATCAATAAGATAAGCGCCATTGGCGACAGATCAAGGCCACCCATCACAGGGATGGCTTGGCGCAGTCGGCGTAACAAGGGGCCGGTCAGATCGCCCACCACTTGCCCGGCCGGGCTATAACCACTCGGTGCCACCCAGCTTAAAATGATGTAGCCAAAGGTAGCGAGTAGATAAATCGACAGCGTGGCGCGTACGATTTCCATCACGCTGCTGGCAACGACCAAAGCCACCGAGGGCGCGTTGCCGGTGGAAAGCCAGTGCAATGCGCTCCATAGCGTCGCCTCCGCTACCCAGACCGCGGCGATACTGGCGCTGTCTAGACCACCAATTGACGGCAAGACTTTGCGAAGCGGCAGGATGGCTGGGTTGGTGAGCCGCACGATGGCTTGCACCAGAGGGTTTCGAAAGTCGGTCCGAATCATCTGAAACAGCATTCGGAGCAAGAAGACGCTGACCGCCAGCTCGCCGAGTGTCTGTACTAGGAAAAGTAATTCATGCATCAGACGGGTTGCCTTGGATTAGGGGTCGCGGCCGAAATCGTCGGCCAGTTGTTGGGCGCGAAGGGTGGCCGCGGCGACTGCGGCGGCTACGATCTGATCGAGTTTGGCTTCTTTAAACACGGCTAAGGCGGCAGCGGTCGTGCCCCCTTCCGAGGTGACCTGCTCGCGCAGTGTTTTAGGGTCATCCGAGGAGGTTCGTGCCAAGGCAGCAGCGCCATGGGCGGTATCAATGGCTAACTTACGTGCGACGTCTGGTGATAGCCCTTGGGCGACACCGGCGGCCTCTAAAAGCTCAATCAATAAAAAGAAATACGCAGGGCCACTGCCGGACACGGCGGTCACCGCATCGATATCCGCCTCCGTATCGACCCACACGACGCTGCCGACGGCCGTCAGAAGCTGGCTTGCCAGTGCGCGATCGGTCGGTGTGATGTGCGAGTCGGCGTATAAGGCGGTGGCGCCTAGGCCGAGCAGTGCGGGGCGGTTGGGCATCGAGCGAATCAGGCGCGTATTGCCAAGCCAGCGACCTAAATCGGCTAAACGGATACCTGCCAAGATGGAGATGACCAGTGGCGGAGGGGCGCCTATCAAATGACTTAAGTGGCGTGCGATGGGTGCGATCCGTTGTGGCTTAACAGCCAGCACCCAAACCGTGGCATGGGCGATGGTCTCATCGGCTTCCGTTAGCAGCGAAATGCCTGGAAAGTGTTCGGCAAGCCAGGCTCGTTGGTCAGCTGACGGCTCCACCACCGAAATGCGTTCGGCGCTTGCACCGCCCGCCAGCCAGCCGCCAATGAGGGCGCGTGCCATTTGGCCGCCGCCGATGAGCGCCAGTCGTGGCCACTCTGTTTGTTTAGACATCATCAGGGACCTCTGGATCCAAAGAGCGCGGTGCCTACTCTAATATGGGTTGCGCCTTCTAAGATGGCCGATTCGAAATCATGGCTCATGCCCATGGATAGTGCGTCCAGCGGAATGCCGCTGTGGATCAACCCCTCGTGCAGCCGGCGCAGTTCAGCAAAATAGCCCCGTTGGATCGTCGGATCGGGTTCCGCTGGCGGTAGGCACATCAGGCCGCGCAGCCTGAGCTGTGGCAAGTCCTTTACCGCATGAGCGAGCGTGGGGAGATCTGCTGGCAAAACGCCGCCTTTGGTGTCTTCCTCGGCCAGACGGACCTGTAAGCAGACATTCAGCGGTGCAGCGCTGGCCGGCCGCTGCTGTGCGAGTCGCTCCGCCACTTTGAGTCGGTCGACCGTGTGCACCCAGTCAAAGCGCTCCGCCACCGCTCGGGTCTTGTTGGTTTGCAGCCGCCCAATGAAGTGCCAGGTGAGCCCCACTGGGGGCAGGGCATCCATTTTGGCGAGCGCTTCTTGCAGGTAATTCTCGCCAAAGTCCGTTAATCCGCAGCGGTGGGCCAAAGCCACTTGTTCAGCGGATTGGCCCTTGCTGACTGCGATTAAGGTGATATCGGAGGCTAATCGCCCGGCGCTTAAGGCGGCGCTTGCGATGCTCGCTTGTAGCTTCTCGAGCCTGGCTGGCAAGAATTGAGGACCCGTTAACATATTGAACCCATGGACCCATGAATACTGCCCACTCGGCTGCCATCACGGCGGTCCTCGTCTGGGGTTTTCCATGGCTGTCGATATTGCACAACTGCTCGCCTTTGCGGTGAAGAACAACGCCTCGGATCTTCACCTGTCCGCCGGCATGCCGCCGATGATCCGAGTTGATGGAGACATGCGTCGCATCAATATGCCTGCGCTTGCCCATAAGGAAGTGCATAGCATGGTGTACGACATCATGAATGACAAGCAGCGCAAGGCCTACGAAGAGTTCTTCGAAACCGACTTTTCCTTTGAGATTCCGAAGCTTGCCCGATTTCGGGTGAATGCCTTCAATCAGAGTCGCGGCGCTGGCGCGGTCTTCCGCAACATTCCCTCGGTCATTAGCAGCCTTGAGGAGCTCTCTGCTCCTAAGGTATTTCAGGATCTGTGTATGTTGCCTCGCGGTCTCGTCTTGGTGACGGGTCCTACCGGTTCGGGTAAATCCACAACCTTGGCCGCCATGATGAATTACTGCAACGACAACCGCGCGGCGCACATCATTACCATTGAAGATCCGATTGAATTCATTCACGAGTCACGCCGCTCACTGATTAACCAACGGGAAGTGCATCGCGACACGGTCGGCTTCTCCGAAGCATTGCGTTCGGCCTTGCGTGAGGACCCAGACATTATTTTGGTCGGCGAAATGCGCGATCTCGAAACCATTCGCATGGCGCTCACCGCCGCAGAGACTGGCCATTTAGTATTTGGCACCTTACATACCAGCTCCGCCGCCAAAACAATTGATCGCATTGTCGACGTGTTCCCGGGCGATGAGAAGGAGATGGTCCGCTCGATGCTCTCGGAGAGCCTACGCGCCGTGATTTCTCAGTCTCTGCTAAAGCGCGTGTCCGGCGGTCGAATTGCCGCCCATGAAATCATGATTGGCACGCCGGCGATTCGTAACCTGATCCGTGAAGGCAAGGTGGCGCAAATGTATTCCTCGATTCAGACAGGGGCATCCTATGGCATGCAGACTCTGGATCAATGTTTGCTCGATCTGACCACGCGCGGCTTTGTGTCTAAAGAAGAAGCGCGCCTTAAGGCTCAGAACAAAGAGTCCATCCAGTGATTTATTTCTCAAAGGTCTAGTACGACATTATGGACCGCGACACTGCCATCACGATTATCCAAGGTCTGCTCCGTCATATGGTGGAGCGCAATGGATCAGACTTATTTATCACCGCCGGCTTTCCGCCAGCCATTAAGATTGATGGCGAGATCTTAGCGCAAGGCGAGCGACCATTAACGTCAGAGGACAGTGCGAGCCTGACTCGCACGATCATGAACGATCGTCAAACGCGCGAGTTTGATGCTACCAAGGAATGCCAGTTCGCAATCGCGCCGCCAGGCATTGGTCGTTTTCGAGTCAGCGCATTTATGCAGCAAGGTTGCGCGGGCGCAGTAATCCGCACAATCAACGCAAAAATTCCAACGATTGACTTGCTGGAACTGCCGCCGATTCTGAAAGAGGTCGTGTCGACCCGACGCGGTTTGGTGATCGTAGCCGGCGGTACTGGTTCTGGTAAGTCCACCACGCTGGCTGCCATGATGGATCATCGCAATGCGACCACGCATGGGCATATCGTCACCATTGAAGATCCGGTCGAGTACGTGCATCCCCACAAAGGCTGTGTCATCACTCATCGCGAGGTCGGTGTTGACACGGATAACTGGCATGTCGCACTAAAAAACGCGCTGCGGCAAGCGCCAGATGTCATCTTGATTGGTGAGATTCGTGATCGAGAGACGATGGAGTACGCCATTCAGTTCTCCGAAACAGGTCATCTGGTGCTTGCGACACTGCATGCGAACAATGCCAACCAGGCATTGGATCGCGTCATTAACTTCTTTCCCGAGGATCGACGCGATCAATTGCTGATGGATCTGTCGCTTAATATTAAAGCTTTGATCTCGCAGCGCTTGATACCGCGTGATAATCAAGCCGGGCGTGTCGCTGCGATGGAGATCATGCTGCAAAGCCCATTGATATCTGATCTCATCTTTAAGGGTGAGGTGGGAGCGATTAAGGAAGTGATGGGTCGCTCCAACCGTATGGGAATGAAAACCTTTGACCAGGCCCTTTTTGATCTATACGACACCTATCAGATTAGTTATGAAGAGGCGCTGCGTGCGGCGGATTCAAAAAATGAAATTCGACTGCGCATTAAATTAGAAAGTCGTCGAGAAGAGGGGCTCAATCAGGAGCATGCCGTCAGTTTGAAGATGGCTGAAACGGCGCAAGGCAAGCGACATGAGCATTAATCCGCAGGTGCGTGATGATCTGGCGAGTGTGGCTGTGCAGACTGACGTCTTTCTGGCAACGGGGATATTTGCTCGGCCCTTGCTTAAGATGATGGTGGATAAAAAAGCATCTGATTTATTTTTTTCGCCCAATTCCGTCGTTAAAATAAAAATCGAAGGGGATATCGTCCCCGCCAATCAATCGGTATTGACCGCTAAGGCCATTGAGAAAGTGGCTTTTGCCATGATGACGCCTGAACAACTCAAGACCTATCGCGAACAAGGCGAGGTGGAATACGGATTGTCTGAGGCGGGTTTGGGGCGGTTCCGTGTCAACGTGTTCTCGCAGAGAGGCCATCCTGCGATGGTGTTGCGTTACCTGACCCCGGAGTTGCGTACGCTTGATCAGCTTGGTATGCCCAGCATCTTGAAGTCATTGACCTTAGAGCGGCAGGGTTTGGTGCTGGTGGTGGGCGCTAACGGTGTCGGCAAATCGACTACCTTGGCCGCCATGGTGGATTATCGTAATGAGAATTGCGCGGATCATATTTTGGCCATCGAAGATCCCATCGAATTCTTGCATAGCAATAAGAATTCCATTGTCAACCAGCGTGAGATCGGCACAGACGTTCAGTCGTATCAGCATGCTTTGAAGAACGGCATGCGCGCTGCGCCTAATATGGTGGTGATTGGCGAGGTGCGTGATCGAGAGACGATGGAGGCTGCATTGTTGTTTGCGGCAACAGGACATCTGTGTGTTGCTACGATCCATGCCAATAATGCGGCAGAGGCAGTGGAGCGGGCGTGCAATTTGTTCCCGAGGGAACAGAGCAATCAAGTGTTTCTGGATTTATCACAGTATCTACGCGCCGTAGTTGCTCAGCGCTTAGTGCGTGGAGTTGATCGACAGCGCTTAGCGGCGGTCGAGGTGTTGATTAACTCACCTCATGTGCAGGAATTAATCAAAAAAGGCGATATTTCGGGTCTCAAAGAGGCCATGCATCGGTCGACCGAGCGCGGCATGCAGAGTTTTGACCAAGCACTGGAAGTGTTGGTGAAGACGGGTAAAGTCGAGATGGCCGAGGCTTTGGCGCACGCGGATTCGCGCGCGCATCTGGAGACCAAGCTTAACTTCGGTTAGTTCGCCGGCGTCGCGGGTTCTTGCGGAAACACGCTGTTCGCATCGAACACGGGGCCATCCACGCACACGCGCTTCATCGCGGGCCCTTGAGGGGTCGCAACCTCAATAGTGCATCCAGCGCAGCCGCCAACGGCACACGCCATAAATTCTTCGAGTGAGATCTGTGCGGGAATACCCATGCGCTGGGCGAGACGGGCGCACGCTTTAAGCATCGGGGTGGGGCCACAGGCATATAGGGTCACCTGACTGAGTGCGGCTGCATCTAGGCTCAGTAGCCATTCAGCGGCGAGTTCAGTCACAAAACCCGCGTAGGCGCCGGCAATGCCGGCGCGGCTCGCTAAGCGGCTTGGGATGCCCAAGGCTTCGAGGTCTGGGTGCGCAGCAATGGTGCCCGCGGGTAGGCCAGGCAGTATGAGGGTGGAGGGCCTGGCGCGGAACGGGAACGGAATTTCTGAGCCCAACAACACGAGCGGCTGAAAACCGTCAGAGGGGTTCTGCTGTAAGCGTTCGGCTAGGAAAATCATCGGCGGCATGCCGACGCCGCCACCAATCATGAGCGCTTTGGGGCGAGTGGGATCTGCTTTGAATCCTTGCCCAATGGGGCCAAGACAAGAGAGCGTATCGCCGCGGCGTGCGCCGGATAAGGCTTTAAGACCATCGCCTACAATCTTGTATAAAATCTCGATGGTTCCTGTCGCAGGATCCGCTCGTTGTATCGATAGCGGTCTGCGCATCGGACGGTCAGCATCGCAGGTGAGATGCACAAAAGCACCGGGTGTGGCGCGCGCTGCGCACTGGGGCGCATGTAGCCGTAAGATATATTGATCATTGGGCCACTGGATCTGATCGATGACGGTGGCATCTTCAAGAGCAATGGAGTTGCGGTGCGCTGGATGTACGACGCTCATGTAGGTGTCTGCCTGCGTGCGCGATGGTGCATCACGGTTTCTAGCAAAGCCATACGCACAGCCACCCCATTGGTGACTTGTTGACGGATAACGGATTGTGGGCCGTCGGCGACGTCACTGGCGATTTCAACCTCACGATTCATGGGTCCCGGGTGCATCACGATGGCGTCTTTTTTTGCCAGCGCGAGTCGTTTGGCGGTGAGCCCCCAACGGTTAAAGTAGTCATCCGCTTCTGGAATGGCTGCTTGCACCATGCGCTCTTTTTGGATGCGCAGCATCATGACCACATCCGCTTGTGCGATGCCCGCCTCGATGGAGTCAAAGCGCCGCGCGATGGGCATTTCGTGGGCCTCCGGCATTAAAGCGTCGGGCGCTACGATGCGCAGCTCGCCGACGCCTAGCGTGGAGAATATTTGATAGGCCGATCGAGCGACTCGAGAGTGGCGTATGTCACCGACGATCGCTAGGGTGAGCTGATGAAAGCTTCCTTTTTTCTGACGAATGGTCAGTGCGTCTAATAGACCTTGGGTGGGGTGCGAGAGGTGTGCTTCACCGGCGGAGAGGACACTGACATGGGCAGCAACATGGTCGGCCACGAGACGGCACACCCCAGGCTCGGCATCACGGATCACAAAGACGTCTGTCGACATCGCTTGTAAGGTGTGGATGGTGTCTAACACGGTTTCGCCCTTGGCGCGCGATGACAGCATGATCTCTAGATTGAGCACGTCGGCGCCGAGTCGCCGGGCTGCGAGCTCAAAAGAGGCTCGGGTGCGGGTGCTTGGTTCAGTAAAGATATTGGCCACGGTCAGGCCAGCTAAGCTTTTGCCTGTGGACGGCGCTTGATGAATCGGCCTGACATGATGCTGGGCACGGTCGAGCAAGGCCAGAATAGGGTCTGGTGACAGCCCTTCGAGCGTAATCAGGTGGCGTAGATGCCCTTCCGGATCGAATTGATTCAATGGCGACATACTCACTACTCGTTGGTCTGTGTTCGGCCGCGTAGCCACTGTTCTAAGAGTACACAAGCTGCAGCCGAATCGACATCGTCATGACGCACCCGTCGCAATCGAGCGCCACTCGCTCGCTGTGAGCGCAGGATGGATTCCGCTTCACGCGAGGATAGGCGCTCGTCGACTGGGATGACGGGCAAGCCAAAGCGTTGTTTGAGTTCCTCAGCAAACTGAATGGCTGCGGCCGTCAGTGAGCCTTCTGATCCATCCATATTATAAGGCACGCCCACAATCAGGGTGCGTGGCGCCCAGTCCCGGATGAATCGCTCTAAGGGTGGCCAGTCGGGGGTGCCTGCGTAGGCGGCGACCACACCAATGGGCCTGGCGCCATTGGTTAGGCTGTCGCCCGCAGCGACGCCGATTCGTCGGGTACCGAAGTCAAAACCCAGCGCCACCCATGGATGCTGCGCCTTGGTAGCGGGTGGTCTATCAGGCATGCCCGGCCTGGTGGGATAGTCTCTCAAAATCAATGCCCAGCAGTCTGGCAGCGGCATGCCATCGTTGCTCGATCGGGGTATTGAATAAGATGTCCCGATCGGCGGTCACGTTAAGCCAAGCGTTAGAGCGAATCTCCTCTTCCAATTGACCCGCATCCCAACCGGCATAGCCTAAGGCAATGACCGCTTGCTCCGGACCTGCGCCGCGGGCCATGGCGGTGAGGATATCGCGCGAGGTGGTGACCCGCAGGGTGGGGGATACTTTCAGGGTGGAGTCCCACGGTGTACTCCCGTCTGCCTCGGCTGGATGCAGGACGAAACCTCTCTCTAACTGCACCGGGCCTCCTCGCAGGATGGGCTGTTGGGCGAGTTTTGGATCCGTAGCGTGTAAAGACAGTTGGCTAAAGACCTCGCCCAGCAGCATATTCATGGGACGGTTAATCATGATGCCCAGCGCGCCTTGATCGTTGTGCTCACAAATGAGCGTGACCGAGCGCGCAAAGTGGGGATCTGCCAGTGCGGGCATGGCGATCAGCAACTGGTTCGTGAGGTAGGCGCTAGGCACCTGCTTAGTATCGGCCCCTAAGGGGTCGGCGACAAGCGCTTGCTGTGTGCCATCCGCCCGCTTAGGGGGCGGCCTTATCGCAGGTTGCCGCTTAGGAATTGCCATTCATACGCTAGGCGTAGAGTCGGATTTTGGGCGGCCAACTCTTTTGGGAAAGGCTCGAAGGGAGCGGCCATGCGTAGGATGCCGAGTGCCGCCTGGTCCAGTGCGGCATGACCGCTACTGCGCTGCAGGCGTACTTCCCCGAGTTGTCCATTAGACAATATCTGCACTTCTAGCACGGGATTGCCGGTCAGCCCGGCTCGTTGCACCGCCATCAGTGGGTAGTGTGTTGTGCCGACTTGCTCAATTTTTTGGCGCCAGGCGTTGAGGTACATGGCGGCGGGTGATGCGCGGGTATTGGGTATCGACGGATCTTCGCTGTTTTTGATGCCGCGAAGGGCATAGCTGTCGCTTGGCGCCAGCGGGTTGCTGGCAATGCCCACGGTGTGCGCAAAGGTTGGCAAGGGCGCGTAGGTGGCTGGTGTCCCTGCAGATGCGCGTGCCGCCACGCGTTTATGGCCCTTGCCGCTGATCAACTCCTCACGCTCAGACGTACCGCGCGGCCCCCACGCATCGTGTGGGGCTGTGGGGTATGCGTCAGTGTCTGCGGTGGTTGGCATGGCTTGTGACGTGCGGGCGTCTGAGCGGGTGCCCGAGCCGCGCTGATTGAATTCAGACAGATAGTCGGCGTTGGGGTTATCAACAGAGGCCGCGGGTGGTTGGATGAGGAGAATCTCGAGCATCGGCCGATGTGCCGACAACCCCTTGTAAACATGATCAAAAGTGATGCTGATGATGAGTAGTAAATGAACGGCCGTGGCCACACACAGGGCGGCCATCAGCCGGTTTCGCTCAGGCTGCCAGCCTTCGCCTTGCCTGAGAAGCTCATCTAGAACGATGGTGTCCGCCACGGGGGTCAGTATAGCGCTGGGACGGCGGTGTGATGGCGATCGTGTGGCGGGCGCTTAGCGTGCATCGAGGCGTTGAGCGATCGCATCCATCAGCACAGCGCCTAATTGCGTATTGAATTTTTTGTCAATTTCGCGGATGCCGGTCGGACTGGTGACGTTAATTTCCGTGACGAAACCCCCGATGACATCCAGACCAACAAACAACATGCCGTGTGCTTTTAAGGAGGGACCGATGCGCTCGCATAGCCAGCGATCGCGATCATTGAGCGGTCGACCTATCCCTGTGGCACCCGCCGCTAGGTTGCCGCGGTTGTCGGTAGCTGATGGCATGCGGGCCAGCGCATAGGGTGCGGGCACGCCATCGATCAGCAAAATGCGCGAATCCCCACTGGTCATGATCTCCGGCAGGTACTGCTGCACAATCGTGTAGCGACTCCCGTAGTCGGTCAGTGTTTCGAACACAACCGTGGCATTTTTGTCGTTCTTTTCGACTACGAAGATCGATCGTCCGCCCATGCCATTGAGTGGTTTGCAGACAATGGTGCCGTGCTCTTGCAAAAAAGCCTGCATATCGCCCATATCGCGGGTGATCAGGGTCGTGGCGCAGCATTCCGGGAACCAAGCGGTGTAGACCTTCTCATTCATGTCTCTCAAGCCTTGGGGGCGATTGACAATCAGGGTGCCGGCCAACTCCGCGCGTTCGAGGATGTAGGTGCTGTAAATGTATTCCGTGTCAAAAGGCGGATCCTTGCGCATCAGAATCACATCGAGATCCGACAGCGGGCGCTTCACCGGGGCCCCCAGCGTGTACCACGGCTGCTGGCTAAGGGAGAGTGTCAGCGGGGCCATATTGCCCAGAGCCTGCCCATCCCGTAGGGACAGGTGTTGCTGCTCCATGTAATGCAGTTCCCAGCCGCGCGCGGTGGCCGCCTCTAGCATGGCTAAGGTGGAGTCCTTGGCCGGTTTCACGGTGCTGATCGGGTCCATCACGACCCCCAGACGAATTGCCTTAGCCATCCCATCCTCCCTTTACCCGGTTCTCCGCGGAGTCCGGCGCGCTCATTTTTGACGGTTGTCGCCGACATCCTAACGCTTGCCATAGTACACCGGCTGCGGGATGCTACTGTCGTGTCCGGAGTTGGTAAAGACGGTTGAAAATGGGGTGTCGCCGCGGTGCGCGCACTGCCCCCCATGCGACCCTATACACGCCCGGTGATCGAGCTTTTGTTGCAGGAATGTCTATGGAACAGGTGGATTCTACGGCTTTTAAGGCGCGCTTTAGTGGGCTTAAGGTGTTGGTCGTGGATGACAGCAAAACCATTCGTCGAGCGGCTGAGGCGGTGCTTGGCCAAGAAGGTTGCGAAGTCAGCACGGCAATCGATGGTTTCGATGCGCTCGCAAGAATTGTGCAGCATCCACCAGACATCATTTTTGTGGACATCATGATGCCGCGCTTAGATGGCTATCAGGTCTGTTCCTTGATTAAGCACAATAAGATTTTTCGTGCCATTCCGGTCATCATGCTGTCTTCTAAAGATGGTCTGTTTGATCGGGCGCGCGGCCGTTTGGTGGGCTCGGAACACTACGTGACCAAGCCATTTACGCGCGATGAGTTACTAGGCGCTATCGATCAATATGCAGCGCCCACTCAGTCCGTGTCGCTTTAGCTTAAGGCAGCGCGAATGCCGCTCATCCTGATCATTGATGACTCTCCTACCGAGGTGCATGTGCTGACACGCGCGTTGGAGCGGCATGGTTACCAGATCGCGTCTGCCTCAGGTGGCGCAGAAGGCATCCGTTTGGCAAAAACTTTAAAGCCCGACTTGATATTGATGGATATCGTGATGCCTGGTATCAATGGTTTTGAGGCCACACGCTTGCTGTCCAATGATGAGCTGACCAAGCAGATCCCTGTCGTGATGGTGACCAATAAAGATCAATCCACCGATCAGTTGTGGGCCATGCGACAGGGTGCCGTCGATTATTTGGTTAAGCCGTTTACCGCAGACGATCTGTTGGCGACTGTTCAGTCGGTGCTAGCGCCGTGACCGGCCACTCATCACGTGACGTCAGTTTGCGCAGTTTGCGTGATCAGCCGGTTGCGTTACTGCAAGCGCTTGAGCGTCGGGTGAATGCAACGGTTGGCCTTAGAGACGATACGGACGAGGCGTCATGGATCGGCATCTCATTTCGGATGGGCCCAGAAACATTCCTGGTCCCTCGTGATGAAGTACGTGAGGTGTTGGCGTGGCCTACGCATCTGGCGCGTATCCCCGGATCAAAGGCCTGGGTGCGCGGTCTCGCCAACATCCGTGGCCTTTTGTTGCCGATTATTGATGTCCGTCAGTACTTGGGCAGTGCAGCGGCTACCGCCACGCGTCAGTCCCGTCTATTGCTGGTCAATCATCGCGACATGTTTGCGGGATTTATGGTGGATGAGGTGGCTGGCTTTGCGCGCTGCCAACGGACCGACTATCAAGAGGTATCGCCGCCACCGCTGGTCCGCTGCGACCGATTTTTGATGGGCGCTTATCGTTTTTCCGGGGCGCTATGCCCGGTTCTCAGTTTTAGGAAAATCATTGAAACGCCTAGCTTTATCCAGGCTGCCTCTTGATCAAACGAGGCCATCAGGCAGTCGCTTGGGCAGGACGATACGTCGGAGTGTTGATTAAATGAAAGAGATTGCGAACCACAGTCCAGTCGTCCGTCGTGTGCCTATAGCGCTCGGCTTTGCGCTGGGCTTTACCGTGCTGGCGATCGTCATGGCGCTGTTAGGTGTGTTTGGCACGCGTGGTGTATATGAGGCGCTGTGGGGCGCGGTCGCCTGCGCGATTGCCGCATTGCTGGCGGTCGCTGGCGCTTTGTGGGCGCACCTTCGTGCTGCTCCCAGTGTAGACACCACCAGCGTGATTGATCAAACCAGTGCGCGTAACGAAGCGGCCATTTTGCAATTGCTAGACGAACTATCGAATCTTGCGAGGGGCGATCTGTCGGTACATGCGACCGTTTCCTCAGAGATCACCGGTGCGATTGCGGATTGCATTAATTATGCAATTGGTGCGTTACGCAACCTAGTGGATACCCTAAACTCATCTGCTTTGTCTTTGGATGTCGCCACCAAGGGAACGCAGGCCAGCGCCGCCCATCTTGATGTGGCCGCGGCAAGGCAGTCTCAGCAGATCGCTGAAGCAACCAGTTCGGTCGCCGAGTTGGCAGCCTCCATCCAGCAAGTGTCTGGTAACGCCGAGCGTTGTGCCGATGTGGTTAGGCATTCAGTCGATGCCGCCTCAAAGGGTGCTGATGCCGTGAGACGTACGATTGCTGGCATGAATGCGATTCGTCAGACCATCCAAGAAACGTCTAAGCGAGTAAAGCAACTCGGCGAGAGTTCACAGGAAATAGGCAATATTGTGGGGCTTATCGGCGATATCGCTGAGCAAACAAATATCTTGGCGCTTAATGCGTCAATACAAGCCTCGACGGCGGGTGAGGCAGGGCGTGGCTTCGCTGTGGTCGCAGACGAGGTGCAGCGTTTATCTGAGCGCGCTGCCAACGCTACCCGCCAGATAGACGCGTTAGTTCGTACCATACAAAGCGATACGCACGCCGCTGTTATCTCCATGGAGAGAACAACAACAGACGTTGTCGGCGGCGCGTTGCTTGCTGAAAATGCGGGCGCCTCGCTGGAAGAAATACAAGTCGTATCAAGCCAGTTGGCGACACTAATGCAGAGTATTTCGGCCAGTGCGCGCCAACAGGCGGGCGTGTCCGTCACGATTACTCGTAGCATGCAAGTGATCAGTGAGATCAGCACGCAAACTGCTGAAGGGACCAGTGGCGTTGTGATGTCGCTCAGCAGGTTGGCTGATCTGTCGACTGAGCTTAGGCAGGCAGCGGCGGGTTTTACCATGCCATCGGCGTCTAGTGGGCGACCTGTGCTGTCGGCACACACCATACATTCCGAGTTAGCTGAGTCCGCTGATGACAGACCTGTCTAACTACGCTCGCATTGCGGTCGATCAGCAACTCGCGATGGAGATGGACGTCGCGCGGGTGGCGTTAGAGTCTTATGCGAAAGATCGTAGCGATCATCAGCCATTACTCGAGTGCTTGTCTTGCTTACAAAAAGTCTGCGGCGTCTTTTTGCTGCTAGAGAGCGACCTTGGATCCGCATTAGCGGAAGCCATGCGCCGAGTCGTCGAGCATCTGCGTACCTTGCCGGTGGCGGGGCGAGAGCATGCCGTCGCATTGGATGCGCTCATGCGGGTGATGGCGCAGACGCCTGAGTATCTAGCGACGTTTCGCGAGGCAGAGCGCTCAACAGTCCGATGGGCGACGGCTGCCATCAATGAATTACGACACTGCGGCGCGCAAGCGGCGCTGACAGAAGCCGACGTGGCTGGATGGAGCGAGACCGTTGCCGCGCATCGCCATTTGGCGCCCGTCAGTTCAGACACTGAGCCTAGTCGGCAATTGCCCGAAATGAGAGGGGAGGCGAGCGCTCATACCGGTGATGCTTTGTTGGACACCCTGGTGGTCACTATCAGACGCGACGTGGCGCGCGTTCAAGGTGCTCTCGATCAGTTCGTGCGCTTTGGCGGGATTCGACGCGAGGAGCTGGTATCGCAAGTCGAGGTGCTCCGTAAAATCGGAGACACCCTCGGTAGCCTAGGTTTAGAAGAGTTTCGCGACCGAGTCCGCTTGCAGGCCTATAAGCTTAAAGAGATGGTCACAGCGGACGGCCCGTTGCCTGATCAGTTGCTGGTTGAGCTCGCTGGCGAATTGCTAGCGATTGAGAATGCCTGTCAGGGTGATCTGCTGGCGCAAAATGAGGCTGATCAAAGTGAGGACACGGCGCTCGCGATGAGTGGTGACTATCGCGTCATTCGTGCGGCTGTGCTCACTCAATGCTTAGTCAATCTTCAGGCGGTCAAAGATGCGCTGGCATCCGCCGTCACGGGGGCTGCGGTCACAGCTGTTGGGCCCGTGTTGGTATTGCTAAAAGATCTGAATGCCGGCTTGCTGATGATTGATGAAACGGTTGCTGTGAATGCCATCAGTTCTTTGCTGCCACTCGTCACCAAAGTCCTTACAGCTGGACGTGATGTGCCAAAGCGTGACGCTGACCAGTTGGCGGATAGTGTGGTCGCGCTTGAATTTTTCCTGACCGAGCGGCAGGCCGGGCGTGAGCCGGTGCGTGTTCTTATCCCGCCCGATACGGCCCTGTTGCACTCAGATGTTCCGGTGCCAGCCGTCGCATCAAAATCGAATGAGCGGGTTGCGCAGCCAGTGCATCTATCAGACCACCAAGATCCTGACTTGCTCGCCCTGTTTATCGGCGAGGCGCGTGAAGACATTGCGCTCATCACTCAAGCATTTGTTCGGTGGGAGTCGGACGGCTCTGATCGTGACTCGTTAGTTCAATCGCGACGCGCCCTGCATAAGCTCAAAGGCAGTAGTCGCATGGTTGATGCAACTGGCATCGGTGACCTCGCTTGGGCAGCGGAGCAATTGCTTAATGCGTTGTTAGATGGAAGTTGTCGGCGAAGTGCTGAGGTACTGCGCGTACTTGGCTTAGCCATTCATATGCTGCCTAGGCTATTAACCCATGTGCAAACACCTACCTCGGAGGTGCCGCAGGCGGCTGGTGTGATCGCAGAGCTTAGACTCGTGGCTGCAGGTCAAGGAAACGAGCTCTTTGTCACTTCGCAAGCGGCAAGCGTCAGCGTTCCTGATCTGCCGCCGCAGCCCACCCCGTTGGCGGTGCCGGACCGTGCCTTGGTCCAAATTTATCAGCAGGAAGTGCGCGCGCATTTGGGCGTGATCACAGAATTCCTTACCCAGCTTGAACGACAGTTTGCGCCGCTGCCGGTGTCTGATGCCGTGTACCGTGCTGCTCATACCCTGTTGGGGGCATCCCGAATGGCTGGCGTGTGGCAAGCCACAGCAGTCGCAGAACCGCTCTATGCCTACCTTCGTGAATTGCACGAGCGTGCGCTTGAGGTTCCACTGGAGGCTTTATCAACGTTGCAAGTGACGACGCGCGCACTCACTCAGATTGCTGCTCAGTGGGGCTTGGCTGAATGCGATCTTGATACCACAGGCCTTATCGAGCGTTTAGGGCGCTTGAGCCATGCCGCGATGCCTGAGCCATCACAGGAGGTGCAGTATCCCTCAGAGCGACGATCGAACGATCAGGATGCGCGCGTCGCCCAGGCTGAGACGGTCTCTCATGTAGAGAGTTCCGATCAGGAAATCCGCCAGATCTTTAGCGATGAGGCCACTGAGTTACTCGATGCTGCTGAGCGAGCGCTCGCCATGTTGGCCACGACCCAACATCGTCAGGCAGGGTTGGTGGAGATGCAGCGCGTTCTACATACCCTGAAAGGCAGCGCACGCATGGCGCATGTTTTTGAGGTGAGTGACTTAGCTCATGAAATAGAAAACACATTGAGTCTTCCTCGAGTGCGTAACTCTCTGGATTCGCCAGCAGTACTTGCGGTGTTGCAAGCCAGCTTTGACGATTTGAATCGTATGCGAGACGCGTGTAGGGGGGCGGCGGTTGTTGCGGCATCCGACAGGTTACTGGCTGATTTGAGACAACTCGGTCAGCAGGCGCTACCGGCCGCGGAGGAGGGTCAAGCGCCTGAGAGTCGTGTGGCTACAGACCAAGGCGCTTTTCTTAGGGTGCCGAGTGGCAGTGCGCCTGAGGTTGGCGCAAAAGATGATCGGCAGGAGTTGGCGCGAGTTGATGCGGAGCTTCTCGATCAGCTACTCAATGATGCGGGTGAGGTGAGTATTTATCGCGCGCGTCTTGAGCAACAGTTGTCTAGCGTTGATTTTAATCTAGCCGAGCTCGCCAGAGTGGTTCAGCGCCTTAAAGGGCAGCTTCGTAAACTGGAGCTCGAGACCGACATCCAGATGGCAAATGGTCGGGAGGGTGAGCGACAGGCTAAAGCCTTTGATCCGCTCGAGTTGGATCGCTTTTCGATGTTGCAGCAGTACACGCGCGCCTTAGCAGAGAGCAGTAGCGATGTGGCTAGCCTGCAGGGTCTGCTTGAGGGGCAAATGCGCGAAGGTCAAAGCCTGCTGATCCAGCAGGCGCGCATGATTACCAACGTGCAAAACGGTTTGATGCGCAGCCGTATGGTGCCGTTCTCGCGCTACCTACCGCGTTTAGCGCGGACGTTGCGACAGGTCTCTGGAGAACATGATCGACAGGTGGAGCTCGTGGTGACGGGTGGGGGCGAGGAGCTTGACCGACAGGTCTTTGAGCGTCTGCTGCCGCCGATCGAGCATATGCTGCGTAACGCAGTGGTGCATGGCATCGAAAACGCAGCGCAGCGCGCTGCAGTAGGTAAGCCTGCTGTCGGTCGTGTGGAGATCACGCTTAAACGCGAAGGTGCAGAAATGCTCATCGTCCTTGCAGATGATGGTGCTGGCATGGATATGCGCGCCATTCGTGATAAGGCGGTGATGGGCGGATTCATTGATCCGCGGCAAAGCTTGTCTGATCAGGAGGCGATGCAGCTCACCTTAGAGCCTGGGTTTTCTACAGCTAAATTGATTACCGCCGCTGCAGGTCGTGGGGTCGGCATGGACGTGGTGGCGACTGAGATTAAGCGGCTCGGTGGCACGCTACGCATTGACTCGGTCGCACAGCGTGGCACCACATTCGCTATTCGGTTGCCGTTCACCCTGGCGGTTTCGCAGGCGTTAATTGTGAGAAGCGCAGAAGAGGTGTACGCCTTATTGCTGCCCTCGGTTGAGGCCGTCATTCGAGTGCCGCGACAGGAGGTGGAGCGGCATCTGGCAGAGGGTGTGGCCACCTTTAATTACAACGGGCAGATTTATCGTTTCCAGTATTTAGGTAATTTCGTTGGCGGACTGCCAGCGCGCTTGCCGGAGAAGGAAGTGCCGGTCACCATTCTACTGATTCGCGCAGGAGAGAGTTCCACCGCGCTGGTCACTGATGAGGTGATGGGTTGTCGAGAAATTGTCATTAAAAATATCGGCGTGCAGATGAGCTCTATTAAGGGCATTGTCGGCGCGACGGTGCTAGGGGATGGCCGCATCGTCGTGATTTTGGACATGCCCACCTTAATCCGCCGTGAGGCGCGCACGCGCACACCAGTGGAGTTGCTTGCCGATCGCGTTGATCAACGCACGTTTGTGCTCATTGTGGATGACTCTATTACGGTACGCCGTGTGACGCAGCGCGTTCTGGAGCGAAATGGTATGCGTGTGCTGGCTGCCAAGGATGGTGTTGAAGCGTTAACGCTGCTTGAGGAACATCTTCCAGACATTATTTTGTTAGACATCGAGATGCCGAGAATGGATGGCTATGAAGTCGCTTCCATGGTGCGTGCGACGGAGCGACTGCGTCACATCCCGATCATTATGATTACCTCGCGTGCGGGGGAGAAGCATCAGGCGAAAGCCATTGAAATTGGGGTGAATGATTACTTGAGTAAGCCCTATCTAGAGCAGCAGTTACTCGATGCCATTGAGCCGCTAGTGAGTCGCCGAACGGAGCTCCATTGATGACGGCAGCCGATGATTTTTACGGATTGCTGGTGCCGCTCAGCCAAGAGCGTTTGGTGATTCCGCGTGGCTGCGTGGCCGAGGTGTTGGCGTGGCAAAGTCCGACGCCCATGATCGGTGCGCCCGCTTGGTACCTAGGTAGTGTGCAATGGAGCGGGAGCATCGTCCCGCTGATCGCTTTTGAGGCGTTACTCGGTCAGTCGCCTGCTCACCCAAATGGGCGCACACGGATCGTGATGATTCGTAGCCTTGGCACTTTGTTGCCTGCCAAGCATTTTGCGGTGATGGCTCAGGGATTCCCGCAACTGGTGCGGCTCACCACCGATACGGTAACGACCGATCCTCGTCGCTCATTCCCTGATTGGAGTCCGGTGCTGACTGCCATCCAGGTGCTCAACGAGCCCGCACTGATACCAGATCTTGATTATTTAGAACGCCTCATCTCTGAGGAGACATCGGCACTCATTTGAGTCTCCCATCGGGAACTCAATCAGTTCATCCACGGCAAGGCTTCGACGGTGAGCGCCTCCGCTTCTTTATGCTCCGCGCGCAGCGCATCGACTAACGCATGGCCGGCAGCAACTCGCGTGATGGGGTCGCTACTACCCAGCGAGAGCGCCTTGCGAGCGCATGACTCAGCTTGTCTGCCGTCTTTCTCGGCTAGTCGTAAGCGCGCGAGCTCGATCCATAGCAGCGGATTTTGCGGCTCAATGTGTAGTGCGCGGTCGAGTGTGGTTGTCGCCGCTGTCAGATCGCCATGGCTCATTTGAGTATGCGCTTGATTGACCAGTGACTGACTGGCTGCCCCTAAGTGATATTGTCGGGTGGCTGCCGGTGGCGCCGGAGGTGCGATCGGCGCTGTGCGGGGAGGCAGTGGCTGAGGTGTGGCCACAGGCGGTGCCGTGGTGCGTGGCGGCTCTGTCACGATGACTGGTGCTGGTTTTGCTGTGGAGGGCGCTTGCCGTGGTGGGTTCAGTAGAGAGCAGGCGCTAAGCAACAGCAGCAGCGCACCGAGTGCGAACTGAGAGCAACTTGAGCGCAGGCGTGCATTCATACTTACTCACTCTCTCGAATCAAAGCGGCTGCGCATCCGGGCCGCACAGGTAGTGTAGCGCCTCTGGGAACGGCCACTTGTACCGCATCGGCACTACAGGAAGGCGCGGTCACTAGGCCCGTCGAGAATTCTATCCATCGTTCCTCCACTTCGGGAGGGGGCGCTGGCTCCCACGAGGTTGGGCGCAGACTGCTGAGCGTATCCGCCCAAATCGGCAGCGCACCCAAAGCGCCGGTCAGGCCGGTGATGCGATTGTCATCAAAGCCTACCCACACAACCGCGATGTGACTGCCGGTAAACCCAGCGAACCAACTGTCGCGGGTGTCCTGCGAGGTGCCCGTTTTGGCAGGTGCCACGATGTGTGCGCCTAATTTACTCACCACCCCTCGG
>CAIYVA010000105.1 GCA_903929455.1 uncultured Pseudomonadota bacterium
CCTTGCAAGAGTCGCTACAAAAAGCGCTGCGCAGCATGGAGACTGGGTTATCGGGCTTTGATGAGCTGATGACCTTGCCGCTGACTGAAGAGCGCGAGGCGTTCCTCATGCATGAGCTGCGACATCCCAGTGGCGAGCGTCTGCTGTACGTGGCGGATGCGTTTCGCGCCGGCTGGTCGCGTGAGCGATTGTTTGAGCTCACCTCCATTGATCCGTGGTTCTTGGTGCAAATTGAGGACTTGGTTAAAGAAGAGCAGCAGGTGCGCGCGGAGGGGCTAGCCGCTCTGCAGTTGGAGCGCTTGCGTCGATTGAAGCGCAAGGGGTTTTCCGACGCGCGTCTGGCGCATCTGGTCGATGTGTCTGAAGCGCAGATGCGTGCCCATCGGCATGCGTTGCGGCTGCATCCTGTGTACAAACGAGTGGATACGTGTGCGGCTGAGTTTGCCACCACCACGGCCTATATGTACTCAACCTATGAGGAAGAGTGCGAGGCGGCACCGACCAGTGCGCGCAAGATCGTCATCTTAGGTGGCGGTCCTAACCGCATCGGTCAAGGTATCGAGTTTGATTACTGTTGTGTGCACGCGGCCCTCGCGTTGCGAGAGGATGGTTTTGAAACCATCATGGTCAACTGCAACCCAGAGACCGTGTCGACAGATTATGACACCTCAGATCGCTTGTATTTTGAGCCGCTGACCTTTGAAGATGTGATGGAAATCATCGCGATTGAGAAGCCGGTCGGTGTGATTGTGCAGTATGGCGGGCAGACGCCTCTGAAGCTCGCGCGCGCGTTGGCGGCGGCGGGTGCACCGATCATTGGTACCAGTCCCGATGCGATCGATGTGGCGGAGGATCGCGAGCGCTTTCAGCAATTGATCGCGACGTTGGGCTTAAAGCAGCCGGCCAATGCCACGGCACGTACCGAAGAGCAGGCGGTGACGCTGGCACGGCAAGTCGGTTATCCATTGATTGTGCGACCCTCCTATGTGCTCGGCGGCCGAGCAATGGAAGTGGTCTTTAATGAAGACGACTTACGCGTGTACATGACCGAAGCGGTACGGGTATCGAATGACAGTCCGGTGTTGTTAGATCGCTTTTTGGATCTGGCCACCGAGGTGGACGTGGATGCGATTTGTGACGGTGAGCAGGTGCTGATCGGCGGCATCATGGAGCACATTGAGCAGGCAGGCGTACACTCCGGCGACTCGTCCTGTTCGTTGCCGCCAAACACGCTATCCAGTGCGCTACAGGATGAACTGCGCCGCCAGACTCGGCAGATGGCGCATGCGTTGAAAGTGGTTGGCTTGATGAACGTGCAGTTCGCGATCCAAGGTGAGACGGTGTACGTCCTTGAAGTGAATCCGCGTGCCTCGCGTACGGTACCGTTTGTATCCAAGGCCACCGGACTGCCGTTAGCGAAGATTGCGGCGCGCGTCATGAGTGGGCGTAGCTTAAAAGCGCAAGGGATCGGGGCTGAGCGCGTACCGAGTTTTTACTCTGTGAAAGAAGCGGTCTTTCCATTTGCTAAGTTCCCAGAGTCAGATCCGATACTGGGTCCTGAAATGAAATCCACCGGCGAGGTGATGGGTACGGGTAAGACGTTTGGTGAGGCCTATGCCAAGGCGCAGGCAGGCTCTGGCGTGACCTTGCCGACCCGTGGCATCTGTCTGATTTCGGTGCGCGAGCGCGATAAGCCGGGGGCGCTTGATTTGGCGCGCCAGCTCATTGCGCGGGGTTTTGAGATTTTAGCGACTGAGGGGACTGCCTTGGCGTTGGAGGCGGGCGGGATTCCCTGTCGCCGGGCTATTAAAGTGCGCGAAGGGCGTCCGCACATCGTCGATATGATTAAAAATGACGAGATTGATTTAATCGTCAACACCACCGAGGGTAAGCAGGCGGTGCGCGAATCCCGCTCTATTCGCCGCGAGGCGGTGGCTCGTCGTGTGACCTATTACACAACGGTGGCCGCGGCACGAGCGACCTGTGACGCGCTCGATCATTTGGCAGACATCGAAGTGAATCGTTTGCAGGACTTGCATAAGGAATTTGCAGCGTGAAACGTAATGCTATGACGTCGCAGGGCGCAGAGCGCTTGCGGGCGGAAGTCAAAAAATTGAAGTCTGTCGATCGGCCGGCCGTCATTAAGGCGATTGCTGAAGCGCGCGCACACGGTGATTTGTCAGAGAACGCTGAATACCATGCGGCGCGTGAACAGCAAGGATTTATTGAGGGGCGGATTAACGAAATCGAGTTTCGTCTAGGCCACAACGACATCATCGATGTGTCTAAGTTGCCTCGTACCGGCAAAGTGATGTTTGGTGTGACCGTTGATTTGGTCAGTGAGGATGGTGGCACGCAAGTGACCTATCAGATCGTGGGTGACGATGAGGCGGATATTCGCCAGGGACTGATCGCCATCACCTCACCGATCGCGCGTGCGTTGATCGGCAAAGAAGAGGGCGATGTGGTGGATGTGCAGGCACCGGGTGGTGTGCGCGTCTATGAGGTCGTGGCGATTCGGTTCGAGTAGTCAGTCCGTGATGCGCGCATGGCTTAAGTTGATCGAGCAGGTGCTACTGGCCTTATGGGCGGGCGCCTTAGTGGGCGTTGGTGCGTTGGTGCCGCCTGTGATTTTTCAGCATCTCTCCGATCGACACAGCGCTGGGGTGTTGGTGGGTGTTGTGCTCCGTCAGATCACCGTGTTGTCTGTGATTGTGGCCACGGTGCTGGCCGCGTGGGCTTTGCTTCGCGTGGCGAAGAGTGCCCGATGGAGTGCCATCGGCAGTCGATTGGCGCCGGCGGGATTATTGGCGCTCAGTCAGTGGGGTGTGCGGCCGCTGCTTGAGATCGCGCGCGTGGCGAGCGGTGCTGACTCGGAGCCTTTCCGTGCCTGGCATGCGGTGTCCACCGGCCTGTATGCCTTGGCAACCCTGTGGGTGCTAGGCCTGTTGGTCAGTGCGCTGCGTCGCTAGTCAGTCCGGTAGCAAAATGCGTTTGATGCCCTTGTGCGGACGGTAAAATAGTCCCACGTGGCCGATGCGTTGAACGAGCGCGCTGTGTGTCTGTAGAGCGAGGGTCGCAAAGGCGGCCTCTCGTGATTCACGGTCAGGCAGCCACGATTTAACCTTGACCAGTTCGTGGTCGGTCAGGGCACGTTCCATTTCTAGAGCCACCCCCTCGGTCAGGCCGCTTTGGCCGCCTAAGGTGACTAAAGGGTGTAGGGCGTGGCCTAAGCGGCGCAGGTGTTTCTTTTGACGTTCAGTGAGTTCCATCGCGGCATTATAAGGATGCTTGGGTCAGTCGGGTTTAAATAAAAACATGGCGAAGCGCAGTAAAAGCAGTGAGCGATGGCTCAAAGAGCACATGAACGACGCCTACGTGAAGCGGGCGCGTAAAGAGGGCTTGCGCTCGCGTGCGGCTTTTAAGCTCAGTGAGCTCGATGAAGCGGAGCGCCTGATCCGGCCTGGCATGGTCATTATTGATCTGGGGGCAGCCCCGGGCGGCTGGAGTCAATATGCTTCTAAGGTATTGAAAGGAAAGGGGTTAATCATCGCCTGCGACATTCTCCCGATGGATGCGTTGACCGGGGTGACCTTTCTGCAGGGGGATTTTCGGGAGACTGCGGCGTTGACCGAATTACAAACCGTGTTGGCGGATCGGCCAGTGGACCTTGTGATGTCGGATATGGCCCCCAATATGAGCGGTATTGATGCGGTGGACCATCCGCGGCAAATGGAGCTTGCGGAGCTTGCCTTGGAGTTTGCGTGCCAACACTTGAAGCCAGGCGGGGTGTTCTTAAGCAAGCTATTTCAGGGGGTGGGCTTTGATGAGTACCTGCGCTTGGTGCGTAAGGGATTCAGCAAAGTCGCCATGAAAAAGCCGCCTGCGTCACGGTCGAGAAGTGCGGAGATGTATCTGCTGGCAACGGGTAGGCGTATCCTGTAATTCCATAGGATCCGGTATCAGGAGTGTGGCTTGAACGATTTGACTAAGAACGTCATCCTGTGGGTCGTCATTGCAGTGGTTTTGCTGGCGGTGTTCTCTAATTTTAGTGGACGCGCGGGTGCCAACCCAGAAATGCCGTACTCGCAGTTTCTGACCGAAGTGGAAAACAACTCGGTCAAAACAGCGACCATCAAGGGCGAGACGATTGCGGGTGCCCGTGCGAACGGCGAAGCCTACATCACCTACAGCCCAGAGACGGATAACACCGCGCTCATTGGCTTGCTTAAAAAGCACGATGTGAACTTTGGTGCAGCAGCGCCTGAGCGTCAGTCGATGCTCATGCAGCTCTTTATGTCCTCCTTCCCTGTGCTGTTGATCATTGGCGTGTGGGTCTACTTCATGCGGCAGATGCAAGGCGGCGCGGGCGGCCGTGGTGCGATGAGCTTTGGTAAAAGCCGGGCACGCTTGCTGAACGAAGATCAGGTGAATGTCACTTTTGCCGATGTGGCGGGCGTGGAAGAGGCCAAGGACGAAGTCAAAGAGATCGTCGACTTTCTAAAGGATCCGGCCAAGTTTCAAAAGCTCGGTGGAAAAATCCCTAAGGGCGTGTTGATGGTCGGTAGCCCAGGTACCGGTAAAACCTTACTGGCGCGAGCCATCGCTGGCGAAGCCAAGGTGCCCTTTTTTACGATCTCAGGATCTGATTTTGTCGAGATGTTTGTCGGCGTCGGTGCCTCACGCGTACGCGATATGTTTGAGCAAGCGAAGAAGCATGCGCCGTGCATTATTTTTATTGACGAGATCGATGCGGTCGGCCGTCATCGTGGCGCGGGTTTAGGCGGCGGGCACGACGAGCGTGAGCAGACCTTGAATCAGTTGCTGGTCGAGATGGACGGCTTTGAAGGGAATGAAGGCATTATCGTCATTGCGGCCACCAACCGACCCGATGTGCTCGATCCCGCGCTGCTGCGCCCAGGTCGCTTTGATCGTCAGGTGGTGGTGCCCTTACCCGATGTGCGCGGCCGTGAGCAGATCCTGAAAGTTCACATGCGCAAGGTGCCCGTGGCGGACGACGTGAAGCCGGGCATCATCGCGCGTGGCACGCCTGGCTTTTCGGGTGCTGATCTATCTAATTTGGTTAACGAGGCGGCTTTATTCGCTGCACGCAGTAATCGCCGCGTGGTGTCGATGGAGGAATTTGAGCGCGCCAAAGATAAAATCATGATGGGTGCGGAGCGTCGCTCCATGGTGATGACGGATGAGGAGAAGCGACTCACGGCTTATCATGAGGCAGGACATGCGATTGTCGGCCTCACCATGCCTGAGCATGATCCGGTGTATAAAGTGACCATTATTCCGCGCGGCCGCGCGCTCGGTGTGACTATGTTCTTGCCTGAGCAAGATCGTTACAGCACCACCAAGCGCCGCTTAGAAAGTGCCATCGCCACGTTGTTTGGTGGACGTGTCGCTGAGGAGTTGGTGTTTGGACGCGACTCCATCACAACCGGCGCGTCCAATGACATTGAGCGGGCCACAGACTTGGCGCGCAATATGGTCACGAAGTGGGGCCTGTCGGAGCGCTTAGGGCCACAGACCTACAGTGAAGATCAGGGTGAAGTGTTCTTAGGTCGCAGCGTGACCCAGCACAAGCAAGTATCTGATGTGACGGCGCATGTCATCGACGAGGAAGTCAGGCAGGTGATCGATGCCAACTACGCGCGCGCCAAGTCGGTGCTTGAGTCGCATTTGAATGAGTTGCACAAAATGGCCGACGCGTTGATGCGTTATGAAACCATCGATGAGTCTCAGATTAAGGACATCATGGCGGGGTTAGAGCCTAAGCCGCCGCAGGGCTGGGATGATGCGGGTATGTCGCCACCGGATGGTTCGGTGCCACCGGCAGCCGGCAGCGCGCCTCAGTCAGGGCTCGGGGGTGTTGTCAGC
>CAIYVA010000106.1 GCA_903929455.1 uncultured Pseudomonadota bacterium
ATAAATACCGAAGTTACTCACGGTCAATGGCACGGGACCTAAGACGACTGTTTTAGTACCAGCGGAGGTCACGGTTAGATCATAGGCACCCGCGGCGATCTGCTGTAGTGCGGTGAAGTCTTCAAACACCACGCCTGAGTACCACGGTGTCGCACTGGCCACACCTGCTCCTTGGGCCGTCAGATAAATATCGATCGGACCACTGGTCGGTGACCCATCGACAATGCGAAGCTTGGCCGCCGTCGCCAGTCGTCGACGGTTATCCCACGTAGCCTCTGTCACAAAACCAGCGAGCGTGCCTAAGGCATAGAGGGTGCGCTCCTGACCGGCCCACAGGCTCAAAGCCTGGGTTCCAAGCGGGGTACCACCACCCGTCGGGGTGAACGCAAAACTGTAATCACCCGGTGTCAATGGTACGTAATCCGTGGCAGCCCCAAAGGACAAGCCAGTGGCGACAGGCGTTGTGACACTGGAGACGGTGGCTGCGATATCAAGCGCAGATACATTCGCCGCATCGTGTACAAAACGCACATTCGCAGGTGTATTGATGTCATACAAGCGGCCGTTATTGCCCCACGCATCGACAGCCGTCAGCACCACTTCTGATGAACCCGGCACAGTGTTTTGCAAGGCAGTGATCACCAGATCAGCCCCGCCCACCAAAGTGATCGAACCAGAATCAAATATCACCGGTGTTTTTTGGCCTGTCGGCGTCAAGCGAATCTGATAGGCGCCTGCGAGCACATCAATGGGGCCGAGCCCTGCCTGATAAGAGACAGAACCGCCGCCAAAAGGCGTGCTCGTCGCTAAGTCCGCATTAGGCGCCGTCAAATAGATATCCGCCACGCACTCAACGCAGGGGATGGCATTTAGAAACTGTACGCGCGTCTGGGTGGATGCGACCACGGACAAGACATGGGGGAAGACTACAGAACTGAGCGAAGCGGTGTCGCCTTCCACCATGATCACATAATCAGTGTCTGCGACAAATGTGCTATCGGTAGGTCCCAGTACCGTCACAGGCCCCGCTGGCGTGTTTGCCTGGATCGTAACAGTGTGTGAGCCGGCTGGAAACGTGATCTCGCCCAGTCCATCACCGTAGTCCAAGTTACTTGCCCACAGCGCGCCGTCAATCAACACGTTGATACGCGGCGCATCGGGCGATGCATGCACCACTTGAAAGCGCGCGGTGGGCGCTGGGGGAGTGCTTGAGTGATTACCTGACGAACAAGCCGTGAGACACAACAGCAGCGCAGCGGCTATTAATCGATAAAGCGTTGACATCACTCGCTCCTAAGACATTGGATGGCCTAAATCATAGGCCTCCCCAACCCAAAGCGCACGGACGGACAGACAGAATCGCGACCCGACCCACGCTTTAAAATGCTGTCTAAATGCCGCCTATGCCAATGACTCTCGCGCCCCGTCACGCCCTTTGAGTGGCATATGCGTACAACTACCTACCGGTCGAGGACAGCCATTGCGGCGCGGACAAATAATGCTGGCCCGATGACTAACCGCCTCGCCCACCCAATGAATGTTCAGCACCTGAGACACCGCACGAATCGCCTGTGCGGCCTTTAAGGGGATCTCGCCATCACCACTCCCTAGACAGGATTGCTCCACCGCCTGCGCGATCTCTTCACCGTCATAGCCTTGCGCCTCTAAGGCAGGCACGAGATCCACACCAACCGATAAGACGTGCATCGCATCACTGGCATCCTGCGTTTGCATGGAGTGACAGCAATACAGACGTGAGCGATGACCATCGTGCATCACTGAGACCTGCGAGCGCGGCACCTGGGGGGATGACTGGGCAGTGGCATCCTCATGCAGAAGACGAAACACCGCCCACTGTGGGCAGGGATCTGACACCAAGGTCATATTGCCCCACGGCAAGGGAATGCCGTTGCCGCGATACACAGCGCGCAGATAACCTGGCGGATACGCATCGAAGTAATGCCAATGACGATACGGGGATACGGCAGTCATGCGACGCATCACCACCGCTGCAGTCACACCCAATTTATGGCATGCCAGAACACTGTGCGCTTCGCGACTTAAAAACCGCCGAAACGGCACGCGCGGGCACAGTAAGGCGCCGGCAAACACACTGCATTCAAAATCACGCCAGGCATAGAGGACGTCCTGTTTGCCCATGCCGCCGGCCACCGCCACCTCAGGTCCATCACTGGAGCCATGCGCCGTGTGTGAGGAAATGAGACCATCCCCATCGTGCAATATCTTGTGGCCAGCAAAGAAGGCCAGTTCGTACTTCAGGCGCTCTTCTTGGTGACGCAGGCGCTCATTAATCACAATGGTATTGGGTGACTCAAAGCGCGAACGCACCAAGGCATCGGTACGGCCATTTAACTCACCGGTAAACCAACGGATCTGCAGACCGAGTTTTTTGACAATGTCGAGTAGGCGCACAGACGACAGCGGCATCTCACGCTGACCTAACTGCTCCGCTGCCCGCTCGATGTCCGGAAAGTCGTTTTGATGTGTTTCCTGCCACACTCGAATGAGCAGCTGAGCAAACTGGCGACCACTGGTGCCGGTTTGACCGAGCAATTCAGGCAAGGCGTTTCGCAGCAGCTCATGCGAAAACAAAAACGCGGGCTCCAAGGGCATGGCCTCTAAACCACCGCGATCGGCGCGAGCCACCACCGGCTCTAGCGGTTCGTTGTCATCCAAAAACCAGCGCACGTCTTTACTGAATACCCCAGCCAACAACTCCAACATCGCCATGGCGGGCACCCGTCTGCCGTTTTCCACCATGCTCAGATAGGACACCGACGGCGCACGGGCCGCATCAATTTGTACACAGCGCGCAGACAGCTCCTCGAGCGTTAAGCCATTGCGCTTGCGCAAGGTGCGCAGCTTGGCGCCTAGAAAGTGACCCTGTCGAATGAGACTAACCATTTTGTGAAGTTTACAGTGTGAAATTTCGATTGTGAAAATATTTGGCACAATCACCTAAGATCTGCCAGCGGCAACGCACTCTTTGTTAATTAACCTATTGATTTTATTACGTATTATTGAATCTCAGTGACTCTCTCACTCGCGGCCACCTTGCGATCTATGTCCACCCCCGTTACACCGCCGTCGCCCCAAGCCTTACCGCTGCCACAGCGCACGGCTGCGCGCATCGCCCAACACTTTGTGGTCTACAACGGTGAATTTAAGCGCATCACGCAACGAGCCGCCGTCTCTTTCGCGGACTGCCGTTGGACGGAGGCCAGCGCCGATGCGATGGCACGCATTGAACTCTACGAACAACACGTCGCCTACTGCGTCGGGGCCATCACACCGATCTTAGAGGCCGCCATACGCGACCGCTCAGTGTGGGATTTGATCAAGCAAGCCTACGATCAACACATCGCCCGTCAAGCAGACAGCGATCTATTTAGAACCTTCTATAACTCGGTCACCCGCGATATTTTCTCAACCGTCGGCGTCAACGCGGAAGTTGAATTTTGCACGCCAAGCCCTGCGCATGGCTCAGGATCAGTGCCGATGTGCATCTACCCGATCGCCGGTGCACTCCGAGGGGCGATCGATGCCATTCTCAGCAACTTAAGCTTTATGACCACGCACGCCGTGAAAGCCGCGGCAGTCCAACACATCACGCTCAGCATTGGTCGCCACTTTCACGCTCGCCTACAAAGCGCAGGTCCCGAATGCATTGAGGTGATCGACGCCATATTTTATCGCGGTCAGCGTGCCAGCATTGTCGGGCGATTACTCAGTGACAGCACGATCACACCGCTGGTGATTGAATTCTCTAATTCATCGCGCGGTATCCGTGTGGAAAACGTGCTGCTCATGCGCCACGAAATCGGCCGCTTCTTCGGGTTTACCCGTTCCTACTTTCAAGTCGATCTACCGGTCGTGGGCGCCGCCGTGACGTTATTGCGCTCCTTCATGCCGCACAAAGCGACCGATGAGCTCTACACCATACTG
>CAIYVA010000107.1 GCA_903929455.1 uncultured Pseudomonadota bacterium
CACCGCCACCACCTCCGTCATCATCTCCGCATCCACGTGCAGTCGACCGGCCGTGTCTATGATCAACACATCGAACAGGCCACGCGCAGCCTGTTCTTTCGCGCCTCGCACGATCTCTAGCGGCGAGGCGCCTTCAGGCACCGCATGGAAAGCCACCTCGATCTGCTCAGCCAGACGCTGCAATTGGGTAATCGCAGCTGGTCGATACACGTCCACAGAAGCCAATAAAACACGTTTTTTCTGTTGTTCTTTGAGCAGTCGCGCCAGCTTAGCGGCTGTGGTGGTTTTACCCGCACCCTGCAAACCAGCCAATAACATCACCACCGGTGGCTGCGCACGAAGATTGAGACCCGCCCCAGGCTCACCCATGACCCGCACTAGCTCTTCATGCAGTACTTTGATGAAGACTTGCCCAGGTGTCAGACTTTGCGTGACCTCGATACCAATGGCACGCGCTTTCACGGCATCAATAAACGACTTAACCACCGGTACCGCAACGTCCGCGTCAATCAGCGCCATCCGCACTTGGCGCAGCGCGTCGCTGATATTATCGTCGGTGAGTCGGCCGCGACCCGTCAGGGCCGATACGGCCGCCGATAAGCGTTCAGTCAGTCGATCAAACATCACCACTCCTCGTTAGCCGGTACATTATAAGGATCGCACTGATCCATGTGTGTCTCGCGTTAAGATGAACCCACCTAGACCGTCGGGGTTGCCATGATTCGTCACTTACTGCTGTCCCTGCTGCCCTTGATGCTGTATGCGGGCGCCGCCATCCGCCTGCGAGGCCACACAGAATCGGCAGCCGCGCGCCCCACCGCTGCCTGGCTGCTCGCGGCAACCGGCACGGTGCTGCACGGTTGCATCTTGGCTCTGGCCATTCAAAGCCCCGAGGGTCTGATGATCAGCATGACCGACAGCTTGTCGCTGATCGGTTGGGTCATTGCCGCCACGACGGTGGTGATGATGGCGTGGCGCCCCTTAGGCCTGTTGGCCATCGCGCTGCTGCTCATGGCCGGCGTATTAGCGCTAGGCACCGGCTTACCCACCGGCGTCGCTGAAGCCACATCGCCCGCGTGGGAGATGCGCGCTCACATCGCCCTAGCGGCACTCGCCTCTGGGTGGCTATTCATGTCAGCCGTCATCGTATTGCTGCTGGCTTGGCAACAAAGCCGCCTGCGCGCACGTCGACCGCTCGGTTTACTGGCGCAGCTGCCGCCGGTTGAAACCATGGAGAACACCCTATTCCATATTATTGCAGCGGGGTTTGCCGTCTTAACCTTGGCGCTACTCACTGGCTTTTTCTTTGTCTACGATTTGCTCGCACAGCATTTGGTACACAAAATGGTACTGGCCGTGCTGGCGTGGCTGGTCTTTGGCAGCCTACTGATTGGCCGCGTCCGCTATGGCTGGCGCGGCAGTCGCGCCCTGCAATTCACTCTAGTAGGCTTCGCGAGTCTGGTGCTCGCTTACTTTGGCTCCCGATTCGTTCTGGAATCCTTACTGGGTCGTCACTGGGGCTAACGTGATCGAGCTTTCTCCTGGACTCGCGCTCACCGGCTTAATCATTAGCCTCATCTTGTCTGCGTTTTTCTCTAGCACCGAAACAGCGTTGATGAGCATCAATCGCTATCGCTTACGACATTTGGCGCAGTCTGGACACGCTGGCGCACGCTTGACCGAGCGGCTTCTGGCGCGCCCCGATCGATTAATTGGTGTCATTTTGCTCGGCAACACCGTCGCCAACGTCAGCGCCGCCAGTATCGTCACGGTCATGACGCTCAATTCTTTTGGAGAACACTGGTTGGCCGCCGCAAACGGCGCCTTGACCTTACTGCTCTTAATGTTTGGTGAGGTTGCCCCTAAAACATACGCCGCACTAAACGCCGAACGCTTGGCGATCCCCGCAGCCTACATTTATCGACCCTTGTTATGGATCACAGCGCCTTTTTTATGGCTGCTGAACGGTATCACCAACAGCATGGTGCGACTATTTGGCGCCACCGGCGAACGCGCCTCCTCACGCTCCTTATCGGCCGACGAACTACGCACCGTAGTGACCGAAGCAGGCGCACTCATCCCCTTAAAGCATCAGCAAATGCTGGTCGGCATCTTGGATTTGGAACGCATTCAGGTCGAAGATATTTTAGTGCCACGCGCCGAGGTCACTGGTATTGATCTCAACGACGAGTGGGACGACATCGTCACCGTTTTGCGCGAGGCAGAAAATACACGACTCCCTGTGTATCAAGGAACCCTTGATCACATCGTGGGCATACTGCATTTAAAACGCGTGACCAGAGCCCTCATCAGAGGAGATCTCACACGCGAATCACTGATCACGCTGGCTGAGCAGCGCCCTCCTTACTACGTACCCGAAGGGACTACCCTGACACAGCAATTAGCTGCGTTCCAAGAAAACCATCGACGCCACGCCTATGTGGTCGACGAATATGGAGACGTGTTGGGACTGGTCACCATCGATGACATTCTGGAGGAGATCGTTGGCGAATTTACCTCGATCCCTTATGCCGGCAGACGCGAGATCAGAGTGGAAGAGGACGGTAGCTACATCGTCCCCGGGGGAACGGCCGTGCGCTCACTGAACCGCATGCTGCGCCTCAACCTGCCGACCCGCGGCCCACGCACCCTGAATGGCCTGATCCTCGAGTACTTGGAAAATATTCCAGAGCCAGGCACATCGCTCAAATTAAACGGTCATGCCATGGAAGTGCTGCAAGTCGCGGAACACAGCATAAAAACAGTCCGCTTATGGGCGGCACCACTCACACCGAAGTCGAGCAAGCCTGCCTAGAGGGCGCCTCGATCAATCGCTAACGCCTCATCGAGGCGCGCCACACCGATCACTTTTAATCCTTCGATGGCTTTGCGCGGCACATTCGCCGACGGCACAATGGCACGCTTAAAACCATGCTTGACCGCTTCTCTCAAACGCTCTTCACCAAACGGCACTGGGCGAATCTCACCGGCCAGACCCAGCTCTCCAAACACAACCCAATCCGGCGCCACAGGCCGATTATCCAAGCTCGACACCGCCGCCAACAGCGCCGGCAAATCCGCCGCTGTCTCACTCACCCGCACGCCACCAACGACATTAATGAAGACATCGTGCGCCTGCAGACCGATACCGCCGTGGCGATGCAACACCGCCAGCAACAGCGATAAGCGGTTTGACTCCAGACCCACGGTGACGCGCCGCGGCTGCTGCGCGCGCGACTCATCCACCAATGCCTGCACCTCAATCAAGAGCGGACGGCTCCCCTCACGAATCACCGTCACCACGCTACCAGGCACGGGCGCCGGATGACGCGACAAAAAGATCGCGGACGGATTTTTAACCTCTTTAAGGCCCTCCTCTTCCATCGCAAAGACGCCGATTTCCTGAGCGGCGCCAAAGCGATTTTTAATCGCACGCACGACTCTAAATCGACTACCGGCATCGCTTTCAAAATACAACACGGTATCGACCAAGTGCTCAAGCACCCGCGGACCCGCAATCACACCTTCCTTCGTGACATGACCGATCAGTACCACCGCAGTGCCTGTCGATTTTGCAAACTGCACAAAACGTGCTGCTGACTCACGAAGCTGCGAGACCGAGCCGGCACTGGCTTCTACCTCAGCGCTTGCCATCGTTTGAATTGAATCCACGACCAACAACTGCGTTCCAGCGGCACGCGCCTGTTCAAGCACACGCTCAACATCCGTCTCGGCAAGCAACACCAAGGTCTCCGCCTTAAGTCCCAAACGCTTGGCGCGAAGCCCCACTTGTCGGATGCTCTCCTCGCCCGTGGCGTAGAGCACCGGAACGATCGGTGCGACCGCGGCCGCGGCTTGTAGTAACAGGGTCGATTTGCCGATGCCCGGGTCGCCACCGATCAAGGTCACGGATCCGGCCACCCAACCACCCCCCAACACCCGATCGAACTCCGAGGAGCCGGAGGATAAGCGGGGGGCCTCTAAAGCTGCGTCCGAGCCTAGGGCCTCAGGCAAGCTCAACACGCTATTTTTACGCTGCGAGGCCGTTTTGGCACCCTGCTTGCTCGTATGGAGGGCGGATAGGGTGTTCCACGCCCGGCAGCTGGGGCACTGGCCCTGCCACTTGGGCGAGTCCTCGCCACAGGCGCTACACACGTAAACGGTTCGGGATGGGCTGCTCACCCCGTGATGCTACCAGAGGCTTGCCACCGTTCAGACCTGAGACCCTGTTCCGCGACGACGCCTACCCACCCCCCTACACTTTAAGACCGTTTACTCAAGGGTTTAGCCGGCATGCCTTTGCCTTCCCCCCTGCGTCCGTTGTTGCTGGCAACCGCCGTGGTCGGCGCTTGGGTGCTTTTTATGCACCAGGCCGTGCCAGGCTTTGGAGCGGCCCTCGAAGGCCTCCCCTTGCAACTGCGAACCCGCAGCACGTACCAGGATCGCACCACGCCCGTTGTGTGGATTCCGTTAGAGCGCGACAGCAACGACCGTCCCGCATCTCGACATGCCTTAGCCATTGCGATCAGCCAAGCGGCTGCACAAGGCGCCAGCGCGACCATCCTAGCCCTTCCGCTCTCCACCGCTGATGACAACAAAGATTTAGCGCGCGTGCGCACCCTGCTGGAGGCGCCGGCCGATGCGTCGATGCATGCGCGTCTACAGAACTGGGAAACGGAACTTGACCAAGATGCGGAATTAGAACGCGCGATTAAAGCTGCCGGCAATGTCATTCTTTACGCAGACGCCAACCATGCGCCACTCGAGCGTTTTGCGGCCGTGGCACGCGGCGTCGGTCTTGAACCGGCGCTTGCACCCGATGCCGATGGTGTGATTCGTCGCGATCGCTTGTATAGCCGAAGCACCAATAACACACTCACTCCCTCATTAACGTTTGCGGCATGGCTTGCCTCGCACGGTGAGCCCGACCTACACGGCGCGCTATCCGATCACGCCATCAATCTCGCTGCTTCGCAACTGCATATTTATGGCGATGGCGAGTGGCTACCACAGGTGGGCTTACCTGCCACCGAGGTGCGCGGCACACCGCATCGCACACTCAGTGAGCTCGGGACATCGCAAACCGCTCTCATTGCTGGTCGCGTACTCGTCATCGGCGAGGGGCCTAGCAATCTAAAGCTTACCCAAGGCCCTCGCTTATCCCTAGGCGAGACAATTAGCCAACGCATCGCAAGCTTAGAATCTGCTGATTACCTGCAGCGCTCCACCGGTGGGTGGCTCATCACCTTAGCCGCAGCACTCGGACTGATCGCTTGGGTGGGTTTGGTCGCACCGAAGCGCACGCGTTACGCTCAATACCGCTGGGCCCTGCTGTGGATGGTGGGCCTGACGCTGATCGAAATCCTCGCACTGATCACCGCACACGTGTGGGTTCCACTGATGACGGTCTGTTGCAGTGTGCCACTGGCGGTCCTAAGCCTTGGCCTACTCAGGCGTCGCCCCGCCAAAGCGACCATCTATGAGGACTACGAACCCCTGTCGCTCACCGGCCCGCGGGCAGGCGCGTACGCGCGCCGCACCAGCCATGACAAAACACAGCCAGTAGAACCGGATGCGGCTAAACACACCAAAGCACCCTCACTGAGCGACATCAGCAAGGCGCTCAATGCACGGCTCGCCGAGCCCACCAAAGAGGAAGTCACTGACCTTCTATTAGGCAAGCGTCAGCGCCCCGCACCGCCAACACTCGGTCGATATCAACTGGAACGTGAGGTCGGTCGCGGCGCCATGGGAACCGTCTACTTAGGGCGTGATCCACGCCTTAATCGAGTCGTCGCCATCAAGGCCATCCCATTAGCAGAAGAATACGATGAGCGTGACTTAGGGGAAGCACGTGCGCGATTCTTCCGGGAAGCCGAGATGGCTGGACGTTTACGCCACCCGGCCATCGTCACTGTCTATGACGCCGGTGAGGACGCAGGCATCGCTTGGATCGCTATGGAATACCTGCAAGGCACCATGCTGAACCAACACGCGATGCCTGACACACTATTGGAAGCGCATACCGCACTTGAGGTGGTTGCCCGAGTGGCTGACGCCCTCGACTACGCGCACGCCAATGATGTCATCCACCGCGATATTAAGCCCGCCAACATTGTGATCGATCCAGCGAGCCGCTCAGTCAAACTGATGGACTTCGGCATTGCGCGCAATACCAACACCAGCAACACCCGTAGCGGTATTGTGCTCGGCACACCCTCCTTTATGTCGCCAGAGCAACTTGACGGCGGTGTCATCACCGGACGCTCTGACTTATTCTCGTTGGGCGTTACTTTGTATCAGCTGTTGGCAGGTCAACTGCCCTTCCGTGCTGACTCCATGACTGGGCTTATGAACAGTATCGTGAATAACCCGCACCCTCCGCTGCGTACCATCCGTCCTGATCTGCCATCGTCGATCGGTGACATCATCGACCGCGCGCTCCAAAAAGCACCCGAGGCACGCTACCAGCACGCATCAGAAATGGCCGCTGCTTTACGCGCGGCAGCACTGGAATTGGCGAGTTAGCACGCGCATGAAAATAACCACTAGCGTGCAACATCAAATCAGCGCCGCATCGGTCAGCGATACCGGTCGAATTCGTGGACATAACGAGGACACCATTGGCGACGACCGCTCAACCGGCCTGCATGTACTCGCTGACGGCATGGGCGGATATAACGCAGGTGAGGTGGCTAGCGAGCTGGCCGTTAAAACGACCTTGAGTATCGTACGCGAAGCTTTTTCAAGACAGACGCTTTCAACCATTGATCGCATGTCAGGCCTAATGCGCCCAAGCATTATCCTGCGCGATGCTATTTTACGCGCCAATAAAATTGTGCACTTGAGTTCGAAAAGCAAAACCAACTGCGCTGGCATGGGCACCACCCTCGTTGCCATGCTGTTCTACCAAGACAGGGTGATCTCTGCCCATGTTGGCGATTCTAGGCTCTACCGCTTGCGAAACGGCTCGCTTTCACAATTAACGGTGGATCATTCCCTACTGCAGGAACTGGTTGATCGCGGCTTCTACTCAGAGGAAGAGGCACTGCAGTCAACCAACAAAAACTTTGTGACCCGCGCCTTAGGCGTTGAGACCACAGTGGAAGTTGATATCCACGAACATGTCATACAACGCGGTGATTTATACATGCTGTGCTCTGATGGCCTCACCGACATGCTGGATGATGCCAACATTGCAGATATCCTTAAAACCGCTGGGCATTCTCTCCAGGAGACCGCCCAACAATTAATCGATCGCGCCAACAAAGCCGGCGGCCGAGACAATATTTCCGTCATGCTGGCCCACGTTGACCAACTGCATACGCCCGTCCCAACGCTGATGGAGCGCATTCGCGCGTGGCTGTCTTAGAGACTGAAGGAGACGCTCTGATGGCACAGCTGATCTTAAGTTTAGATAGCGAAATACTGGCCGAATACAAGATGGAGAAGGAGCGCTTCACCATCGGCCGCCTGCTTGGCAACGATGTCCGTATCGATCACCCCAGTGTCAGCGGCCACCACGCGCTGATCATCAACATTCTGCATGATTCCTATCTAGAGGACTTGCGCTCTACCAATGGAACCTACGTGAACGGCAGCATGGTGAGAAAACACGCGCTGCAACATGGTGATCTGATTACCTGCGGCCTACATCAATTGCGCTTTTTAGATGGCGCGCCACACCCAGAAGAGCAGTCTGGCTTCGCTAGTACCATTGTCATTCCGCCAAACACACTCCCTCCCCTGGACTTGCCAACCGCGACTGACATGGCGTCACCCATTGAGGCGCACGCCACCTTACACATCCTGTCCGGACCGTCAGCCGGCCGCCAACTGCCTTTGAAAAAGAGCGTCACCACCGTCGGGCGGCCCGACACGCAAGTCGCGGCCATCCATCGGCATAGCCACCGTTACTATCTGACGCATGTGGAAACGATGGCCGGCGCTTTGCACCCCACCGTTAATGACGTGCCGATTGGATCGCAAGCCCACCCACTCAACGATCAAGATGTGATCACAGTGGCGGGTATTAAGATGGCGTTCTTTCTGACATAAACGCTGACCCGCGCACCCTTGACGCGCTGCGCGGTCACGCGGGTGGCAGAACCCCCTGATCTAGCGTGACGAGCCGCCTGATCCACCCGCTCCACCGCCTGGCCCTCGGCGTGCACCGCCCGATCGGGAGCGAGGCGCACCAGAGGCGTTTCCCCCGCCTGCGGGACGCGCCGAACCACCATGGCCACCAGGGGAGGCACCACCCCGTTTGGCTTGCCCGCGCGAACGATCTGCAGATTTTTTCGCGCGAATCGCTGCAATGCGCTCCGCTAACGGCACTTCTAGCTTACCCTCGACACGTGCGTGGTAATCAAAATCAGGCACCGTGACGCGCGGCAGACGCTTACCCAGCACTTTCTCAATGGCGTTCAGATCGCCCTCTTCTTCGCGCGACACAAACGTAAACGCATCGCCCACCGCCTCAGCGCGACCGGTTCTACCAATCCGATGGATGTAATCCGCGGGCACTTGTGGCACATCAAAGTTAACAACGTGCCCAAGATCCTCCACATCAATACCACGCGCCGCGATATCGGTTGCCACCAACACCCTAAACTTGCCCGCCTTAAATCCGGCGAGTGCCGCGGTGCGCTGCGTCTGTGAGCGATTACCGTGAATGCGCTCAGCGGCGATACCTTGTTTGACCAAGTACTCGGCCAAGCGGTTAGTCCGATGTTTCGTGCGCGTGAACACCAACACTTCTTTCATATCACCACGATTAAGCAACTCAACCAATAACGCCGACTTCAAGTCTTGCGACACTGGGTAGATTGCCTGCGTGATGCCTGCAGCGGGTCTAGACTGACGCTCAAGATTGATCGTCGCTGGATTCTTAAGCATCTCGCGCGCCAGTACCGCGATCGGCGGTGGCATGGTGGCGCTAAAGAAAAGGGTCTGCCGCTTGCTGGGAATTTGCCGCAAAATCCGTCGAATGTCTGGCAAAAATCCCATGTCGAGCATGCGATCGGCTTCGTCCAACACCAACACCTCAAGCGCATCTAATTTGGCGTAAGGCTGCTTAAAATGATCAAGTAGCCGCCCTGGGGTGGCGATGATCACATCCACGCCACTGCGGAACGCATGCTCCTGCGGTCCCATACCAACGCCACCGAACACCGACGCGCCATTGACAGGCGAATGCACTGCCAAACTCTGTAAATCTTCCAAAATCTGTGCCGCTAACTCACGCGTTGGCGCCAACACGAGGGCACGCGTTTTGCCGCGCGACAACGGCATCAGCCGCTGCAGAATCGGCAACATAAAGGCGGCGGTCTTACCGCTACCAGTGGCGGCACACGCGAGCAAGTCGCGCCCCTCGAGCGCAGGCGGGATGGCATCTACTTGGATGGGTGTTGGCCGGGTATAGCCCAGCTCTTTTACCGCCGATAGCAAGTTTGGGTGCAATTTCAGATCAGCAAACGACATACAGGCCTCACAAAAGAAGACGCCCGGCGGAGCCGGG
>CAIYVA010000108.1 GCA_903929455.1 uncultured Pseudomonadota bacterium
CGTCATTGATGCTGCTGGTGTTATTGAAATTAATATGGCGCACATAGACACGACTCGCTGCGTCGATAAAAAAGGTCAGCGAAACCGTTTTCTTGTCTGCATCCAAGGTAGGTACCGGATCGATCTTAGCGAAAGCATAGCCTTCAGAGCCCAACCGGTAGCTGATCAATTCCTGGGTGCTGGTGACTAGCTTGCGCGAATAGGTTGGCCCAGGTGCCACCAGCAACAACTTCTTGAGCTCCGCCTCTGGCACCACCATGGTGCCCGCTAGCTTCACCTCAGATACTTTGTAAACCTCACCCTCAGTGACATTCACTGTGATGTAGATGTCTTCTTTCTCAGGGGTGATCGCTACCTGAGTGGAGTCCAATTGAAAATTGGCATAACCACGGTCCATGTACCATGACGTCAATTTTTCCAGATCACCCTGCAGTGACTCGCGTGAATAGCGATCATCCTGCTTGTACCAAGACAGCCAGTTAGGCGTGTGCAACTCTAAGGTATCCAGAATTTCTTTCGGCGGGTACTGCGTATCACCAACAAAGTTAATTTGCCGAATGACTGCACGCTTACCCTCTTTGATATCAACCGAAATCTTGACCTTGTTACCAGGGACATCTTCTACTTTCTCATCGACACGCACCGCGTATTTGCCGCGCGAAAAATACTGATCGGTCAGATACTGCTTAACATCCTCAAGCACGCTTCGATCGAAGGTCTTACCCGTGGCTAGACCAACGTTCTTCAAGCTTTTTTGCAGATCCTCTGTCTTGATGTCTTTATTGCCCTTGAGCTCGAAGCTTTCAATCGACGGGCGCTCACGCACAGAAATAACCAACACGGTGCCATCCGCGCGAATCTCGACGTCACGAAAAAATCCCGTGCCGTATAGAGCACGCAACGACTCTTCTACTTTCTGTCGAGTCATCTGGTCACCCAGACTCACCGGCAGATAGTTATAGACAGTGCCTTCCGCAATGCGCTGCAGACCCTCGATCTTAATGTCGCTAACAACAAAGCCTGACGGATCGGATGATGTGCGATCTTGCGCCGACACCGTGCCACACAGAAGTGCGAGGGCGACAGTGACAGCGCGAATAAACCTGACTAGCATGCGGGTATCAATCCCTTAAAAAAGTGGCGCAGCTACCCGAAGTGCCGCGCGATATCATTATAAAAAGCAAGAACCATCAAAAGCACCAACAGCGCATAACCGATCTGTTGGCCTACGATCTGCACCGACACGGGCAAAGGTCGCCCCACCAGCGCCTCGGCCAACTGATAAACCACCTGACCACCATCGAGAACCGGCACTGGCAACAAGTTAAGTATGCCAAGACTCAGACTAATGACGGCGAGAAATCCCAGAAAAGCGACGCCACCGGCTAAAGCGCTTGCACCTGCATAGGCGGCAATACCAATAGGCCCAGAGACATTTTTCAGTGACACCTCCCCAACGACCATATGGCCTAGGAACTTCAAGGTCATCACGGACTTCGACCACAACTCTCTCAGGGCGGGTTTTACCGCCCCTACCGGGCCATAGCGCTCAATCAATTGAACCGATGCAGGATAAGCCACTACGCCACCCGCGCCAATGCCAATCCGCCCAACCATCGGATGACCCGGCAGATTTGGATCCGGCTCGCCCCGGATCACGAGTTGGCGCTCCATCGTCTGTTGCGCTCGGCGCACCGTCAGTCGCACCGTTTTGTTCGGTAAAGCGCTGATTTTATTACGAAAATCTAAAAATTCCGTCACCGGGACCGCATCGATGGCCAAAATAGTATCGCCCGTCTCCAGCCCAGCCGCCGCCGCCGCACCGCCAGGCACCACTTGACCCACCACCACGGGAATGTGCGGGCGGGTGAACTCAAAGCCGATTCCGGCGGAAAATGCGCCAGGCTCGGTGAGCGCGCGCCGTTGCGCGGCGGGCACCTCGAGCGGCAGCAGGCGCTCGCCACCCGCCCGTTTGACACGCAGTTGCGTGTGCCCGTCAGCCACCACCGCCGACAACAAAGCGAGCATCGCGTCTTCGCGGCTCGCGGTCACCTCGCCACCCACCGCCACAATGTGATCGCCCGTGAGCAGCCCAGCACGGGCGGCAATCGACGCTGGGACCACCTCACCTACCACCGCCTTAAGCCCTGGTACGCCCTGCATGAACAGCATCCAAAACGCGGCGAAGGCAAACAGAAAATTTGCCCCAGGACCCGCTAAGAGCACCAAAATGCGCGCCCAGATCGGTCGCTGGGTAAATGCGCCAGGCAGATGCTCTGGTGCCACAGGCCCTTCTCGCTCATCCACTAATTTCACATAGCCGCCGAGCGGCCATCGACCAATCACGTACTCGACACCATCGCTACCGACGCGTTGCCACAGTGGTTTGCCAAAACCAATGGAAAATCGCAGCACCGTGAACTGCAAACGGCGGGCAACCCAAAAGTGTCCAAACTCATGGACAGTGACCAAAATGCCGATAGCGACAATAAAAGCAACAATTTGTACGACAATAAACATCACGCCGATCTACTCCCACGCACCACCACTCGCTCGTGAGCCACCTGGCGCGCGACGTTATCCGCCTCTAATACGTCTTCAATACTATGCACCGCACGCGACCCCACGCGCTCGAGCACCTCACTAATGACTGGCGCGATCCCGGTAAAGTTCACGCGACCTGCCAAAAAAGCAGCGACGGCCACTTCATTTGCAGCATTTAATACGGCGGGCGAAGTCCCACCACAGCGCGCCGCTTCCTCGGCAAGTCCCAGACAGGGAAATTTAATACGGTCAGGCGCCTCGAACTGCAATGCTCCCAACTTAAGCAAATCCAGCGACGCAACGCCCGAGAGTAGCCGATCAGGAAAACCCAGCGCATGCGCAATCGGTATGCGCATATCGGGATGACCTAATTGCGCCAAGGTCGACCCGTCAACATATTGAACCAGCGAGTGCACAATGCTTTGCGGATGCACCACAACCTCTATCGCCGTCACCGGCATCGCAAACAGCAAACTCGCCTCAATCAACTCGAGACCTTTGTTCATCAGGGTTGCTGAATCAACCGATATCTTTTGACCCATGGCCCACCGTGGATGCGCGCAGGCTTGTTCAGGCGTCACTGCCGCCAACTGATCGGCGGGCACACGCAGGAAGGGACCACCCGATGCCGTCAACCAAATACGGTGAACCCCGCGCGTTGTGCGCCCCGTGGGGCCCGCTGGTAAGCATTGAAAAATAGCGTTGTGTTCGCTGTCGATTGGCAAGAGTTCAGCGCCATGGGCCGCCACGGCATCTAACAACAAGTGCCCGGCCATCACCAGCGCTTCTTTATTGGCCAACAGTACACGGCGACCGGCACGCGCTGCGGCCAATGTCGACAGCAAACCAGCCGCTCCCACAATCGCTGCCATGACGATGTGCGCAGATGGCAAGGTGGCTGCCGCATCCAAACCAGCATTCCCCACCAGCACCTCAGTTGGACACTTCGCTTCACGCAGCCCACGCATCAGCGCTTGCGCAACAGACGTGTCGCCAATGACAGCAATCTCAGGTCTAAACTGGATGCACTGCGCGAGCAATGCTTGCCAGCGGCTGCGTGCCGTTAAGGCAACCACGCGAAACTGGTCTGGATGACGCGCCACCACATCCAACGTACTCACGCCGATGCTGCCAGTGGAACCCAGAATAGCGATGCCTTTGATCACCGGCTCACCGCACGAACCCGCACAGCATCATGCCGAGCACAAAAAAAGGCACTGCCGCTGTAATGCTATCGAGTCGGTCCAAAAGACCACCATGACCGGGTAAGCAGGCACCACTGTCTTTGACACCGGCAAAGCGCTTGACGCGACTCTCAAGCAAATCGCCGACCACTGACACCCACACCACCGCCAGCCCAACGGGCAGACACACCGCGAGAGAAATATGAAGCCACTGCGCGCCAAGACCGGCCACCAACAGACCAACCATGGTACCGCCGATGACACCCTCCCAGGTCTTACCCGGACTGATCGCAGGAGCCAATGCATGGCGTCCGAATAATCGACCGGCAAAGTACGCACCGATATCAGCGGCAGCCACTAACCCGAGGCACGCGACAATGAGCGAAACCGCGGGCACCTGTTCTGATCGCCACACCAGCGCACCGAGCCCAAGCCAAGCCGGCAATAACACACAAGGACCAAGACAACGAACGGCTGTGACGGCCAATCGATCTGAATAAAAAAACAACCACAATGCCGCGCACAACCAACCGATCGCAGCAATCCCCAGCAACAACGGCAGCCCACCAGGTCGCAGACTTAATAGGTAGGCCAAGGCAGCGACGAGGATCACAGCAAGCACGTACAACAGTTGCGTCCACAGCCGATTGAACTGCGCCAGTCGCGCCCACTCCCACACACCACCAAGACAGATCAGTGTCAGCGCCGCCATCAACTGATTGGGCGAGGCTAGCCACAGCAGGCCAGCCAACACCGACAGCATCAGAGTCGCGGTGATGATGCGTGTTCTTAGCACGACGGATCACTCACTTGCGCGGAGGTCTGACCGTAGCGGCGTTGCCGCTCACCGAAGGCAGCGACCGCCGTCGCAAAGTCATCCGCAGAGAATTCAGGCCATAGTCGGTCGCTAAACCACAGTTCGGTATAGGCCAGATTCCACAATAGAAAATTACTGATGCGGTGATCACCACCGGTACGGATCAACAGATCAGGATCCGGCAATCCGTGTAGCGCCAACTGCTCATTAAATCGCGCCTCATCAATCAACTCGGGATGAAGCGTACCGGCTTTAACCTCAATCGCCAGACGCTTCGCCGCATCGACAATGTCATGCCGTCCGCCATAGGCCATGGCGATCACCAAGGTCAATCGGCTATTCGCTTGGGTGCGTACCTCAGCCTCGCTCATGCGCGTGACCAAGGCAGGCGCTAAGTGCCCCCGGGCACCGACAAAGCGGATACAGACACCTTGAGCGGCTAACTCATCAATCTCTGCGTCTAGCGCCTCTAAAAACAAGCCCATTAATAAGCCGACCTCGGCCTGAGGGCGACGCCAGTTTTCCGTGGAGAAGGCAAAGATGGTTAGCACACCGATGCCGAGCGTCATACACCGCTCGATACTCATGCGCACAGCGCTTAAACCCGCACGATGACCCGCGGCGCGCGGCAACCCACGTCGCTGCGCCCAGCGACCGTTACCATCCATAATAATTGCGACGTGCTGCGGGACGCGCACGAGTGCAAAGGATCTCCTCACACTTGGAGGAGATCCTTCTCCTTATCGGCAAGTACGCCATCGACCTCGGCGACATACTTATCGGTCAGCTTCTGCACGTCCTCCTCAGCACGACGCTCGTCATCCTGAGAGACCAGCTTTTCCTTAAGCATCACTTTCAGTTCATTCATCACATCGCGACGCACGGTACGTACAGCAACCCGGGCATTCTCTGTCTCGTGCTTAGCCGCTTTGACCAGATCACGTCTCCGCTCTTCCGTGAGCGCTGGCATCGGCAAACGAATCACCGCACCCGCTGTGTTGGGCGTTAGACCTAAATCAGACTTCATAATGGCTTTTTCAATTGCCGGGATCATGCTCTTATCCCAGGGGCTGACCGCCAAGGTTCTCGAGTCTTCAACGATCACATTGGCAACCTGCGACAGCGGCATCTCAGAACCGTAGTAGTCAATTTTTAAATGTTCCAGCAGGGACGTGCTCGCGCGTCCGGTGCGCATGCGCTTGAATTCAACGCGCAGGGACGCTACGCACTTCGCCATGCGCTCGGCTGCATCTTTCTTAAGTTCAGTGATCATCGACCGATCTCCCCAAAAAAACTCAGCTCGATCAATCGTTCGACACGACCGTGCCGACGTCATCGCCGCCGAGAATTCGCATCAAATCACCATGATTATGCAAATTAAAAATCTGCAGCGGCAGGTTGTTGTCACGACACATCACGATCGCCGTGGCATCCATAACTTCCAAACGATCGGACAGCACTTTGTCAAAAGACAAACGATGATAACGGGTAGCCGTAGGATCCTTGACGGGGTCTGCCGTATACACACCGTTCACCTTGGTGGCCTTAAGCAAGACATCCGCACCGATCTCGATTGCTCGCAGGCTAGCCGCCGTATCCGTGGTAAAAAATGGGTTGCCAGTGCCTGCGGCGAATAGCACCACGCGACCCTTCTCTAAGTGCCTAATCGCACGTCGCCTAATGTAGTCTTCACAGACCTCGTTAATTTGCAGCGCAGACATGACGCGCGCATGCAGTCCTAACGATTCAAGGGCGTCTTGCATGGCCAGCGCATTAATGACGGTGGCCAACATACCCATATGGTCAGCTGACACACGATCCATGCCCGCGCGCGCGAGGCCTGCGCCGCGGAAAATATTGCCGCCACCAATGACGACCGCCAACTGAACACCGAGCGCTTGAACTTCAATCAACTCGAGCGCTATTCGCCGAAGCACAGCCGGATCAATGCCGTAGTCCCCACCACCCATCAACGCCTCGCCGCTGAGCTTCAACAGCACTCGGCGGTAACGTGGCGTGGCATCAGTCGGCACAGAACTCTCCAGACGACCCGAATGGGGTGTCAATCAGCGTTTTTCGCTACTCTTAACCGTCGCCATCACTTCTTCAGCGAAGTTTTCCTGCTTCTTCTCAATACCTGCGCCCACTTCTAGACGAGCAAACGCCTTTACCGTGGCACCGGCTTGCTTCAGCAGCTTCTCCACCGTGGTATCCGGGTCTTTCACAAATGGCTGACCCACCAGGGTGATTTCCGCGAGGAACTTACGCACCCGCCCATCCACCATTTTATCGATGATGGCCTGGGGCTTACCCTCGCCACTGGCCTGCGCCACCAAGATCTCGCGCTCTTTCGCCAGTTGATCTGCGGGCACCTGAGATGCATCGATGCATTGCGGGTTAATGGCTGCCACATGCATAGCCAAATCCCGCGCCAAGGCCACATCGCCGCCATCTAACGCAACCACTGCGCCAATACGAGTGCCATGCAAATAACTGCCCAACACACCGGACGACTGAATCCGCTCAAGCCTGCGAACCGAAATGTTCTCACCGATCTTCGCGATCAATGCGCGACGCCGCTCTTCGAGCACAACGCCATCAGGACCTGGCAGCGCCAACACCGCATCAATGGACACAGCACCGGATTGAATGGCTACGTGCGCAACCGCATCAGCGAACGCCGTAAAGTCACCTTCACGTGCCACGAAGTCAGTCTCACAGTTCACTTCAACGAGTACGCCACTCGTACCGTCGGCACTTCCTGCATAGGCAATGCGACCTTCCGCAGCCACACGCGACGCTTTTTTATCGGCCTTGGCAAGACCTGACTTGCGCATCACTTCAGCCGCCGCCTCAAGATCGCCACCGGTTTCAACGAGTGCTTTCTTGCACTCCATCATGCCAGCCCCGGTGCGCTCCCTAAGCTGCTTAACGTGTTCTGCGCTGATATTCATCGTTCTGTTTACTCGCTGTCTGCCGAGGCATCGACCTGATCGGAGGCGCCATCACTGACACCCTCACTGGCCACATCCGCCGTCGCAACGGCAGCCACTGGCTTACGAGCGCCGCCACGGGCAGCGGGTTTACGCTTACCGTTGTTTGGTGCGGCGGCTGGGCGACGTCGGGCGCCGGCGTCTTTCTTACGCGGGTTACCGGCAGCGTCTAACTCGACGAACTCATCCGTATCCGTTGGCATCGATGGGCTGGCTTCACGCCCCTCAAGCGCTGCATCCGCCATCGCAGCGGTATACAAGTTGACTGCGCGCATCGCGTCGTCATTGCCTGGGATGATGTAATCCACAAAGTCAGGAGAGCAATTGGTGTCCACGATCGCCACGATCGGAATACCTAATTTCTTTGCCTCTTGAATGGCAATGTTCTCGTGACCAACGTCCACGATAAATAACACGTCTGGCAAAGAACCCATGTCTTGAATGCCGCCCAGACTCTTGCGTAACTTCTCCATCTCGCGACGCATCACTTGGGCTTCTTTCTTACCACGACGTTCTAAAGAGCCGCTCGCTTGCAGCTCTTCGATGTCACTCAGTCGCTTAATGGACTGACGAATGGTTTTGAAATTAGTCAACATGCCGCCGAGCCAGCGATGATTAACGTAAGGCATGCCAGCACGAGTGGCTTCGCGCTGTACCGCGTCACGCGCTGAGCGCTTAGTGCCCACAAACAGCACTTTGCCACCATCGGCCACAATACCCTTCACAAAAGACGCCGCTGCCGCGAACATCGGGTGCGTCTTTTCAAGGTTGATAATATGAATTTTGTTTCGTTCACCGAAGATATAAGGAGCCATCTTCGGGTTCCAGAAGCGCGTTTGGTGACCAAAATGGACACCGGCTTCCAGCATCTGTCGCATTGACACGCTGCTCATCGTCGTACTCTCCCGGGTTAAGCCTTGCGCGCATCCTGCACAGAAGTCGCTCGGGGGCCCTGCGAGACTCGCAAGGCGGGCCGACCAACACCCGTCCGTACAGTGGGCGGCACTGTCAACCAGTGCTACCGATGCGCGTATGGAATTTAAAACATCAAATCGCTGCGCTTTATAGCACATGGGAGCCGTACGAACAATGGCTTAGCCGTCTTTGACGCCCTTGGCAGGCGGCGCCCGACCGGAATCCCTGAGCAAGCAGCGCAAACCGCCCCTAAACAGTGGCGAGGAACGTATTTTATTGCGAAAACCGCGGGCACTGCCTAACATCTCAGCCCGTGCACGTCGCACCCCTTCCCGCCTGGACACCAGAATACTGTGAGCCTAAAGACCCCCGCGGACATTGCTGGAATGCGCGAAGCCGGGCGCCTGACGGCCGAAGTCCTCGATATGATCGGTGCGCACATCGCAGCCGGCGTCAGCACCAACCAAATTAACGACATTTGCCACCGCCATATCGTCGAACAGCAACAGGCCATCCCCGCGCCGCTTAACTACCATGGATTCCCTAAGTCCATTTGCACCTCCGTCAATCATGTCGTTTGTCATGGCATTCCTGGCGATAAGATACTGAAGAATGGTGACATCGTGAATGTCGATATCACCGTGATCAAAGACGGTTGGCACGGCGACGCCAGTCGCATGTTCATCGTTGGCGCCCCATCGATACAGGCGAAGCGCTTGGTGGATGTGTGCCGACAAGCACTGTGGATTGGTATGCAGGTAGTCAAGCCGGGCGCGCACGTCGGTGACATCGGTCATCACATTCAGCGCTTCGTCGAAGCGCAAGGCTTTTCTGTCGTACGGGAATACTGCGGGCATGGCATTGGGCGCATATTTCATGAAGATCCGCAGATCCTGCACTTTGGATCGCCAGGTACCGGCCCCGTATTAGAGGAAGGTATGACCTTCACCATTGAGCCGATGATCAATGCCGGAAAACGCGAGGTCCGACTGCTACCTGACCAGTGGACGGTGGTCACCAAAGATCACTCTTTATCAGCCCAATGGGAACACACCTTACTAGTCACCGCGAATGGCTATGAGGCACTGACCCTTGGTCTTAACGAAACGTCTCCCGCTATCACTTGATCCATGGCGCACGCCGTGAACACACCACTCACCACAGTGACGGATGTAGCGAACCCAAACCATCCGATGGGATCGCCTTGGCCAGCACTGACTCACTATTCTGAGCGCTTGCAAGCCATCGACACGCCGACGTCAATGGCGGATGTCATCGCCGGTTTTAAAGCCGTTTTAAAAGAAGGTGATGACCAACTCAAGGCGCGCTTTGCAGCCGAAGAACCTGTAGAAAACCTAGTACATGATCGTGCTTGGCTAGTTGATCTGATCCTCACTCACGCGTGGCGCCTACTCACGCCGACACATGGTCACGGACTCGCCTTGGTTGCTGTCGGAGGCTATGGCCGCGGCGAACTACATCCCTGTTCCGACATTGACGTGATGGTGCTGCTACCGAAAACAGAAGAGTCCCCTTGGCAAACCGAATTGGAGCGCTTTTTAACTTTTCTTTGGGATATTGGTCTGGAAGTTGGCCATAGCGTTCGCACGATTGATGATTGCCAGCAAGAAAGCTTGGCCGACATATCCGTCGCCACCACCTTACTCGAAGCGCGACTGATCATTGGACCGGAATCCCTGTTTGCGGCTATGAAAAAAGCGCTCGGACCCAACCGTATCTGGAGCGACGCTGACTTTTACGAAGGCAAAGTTAAAGAACAACAAACTCGCCACCTACGCTTCCATGACACCGCTTACAACCTAGAACCCAACGTCAAAGCAAGCCCCGGCGGTCTGCGCGATATTCAGACCATCGCGTGGGTCGCCAAACGGCACTTCGGCGCGGAAACACTCGATGAGCTCGTCGGACACGGATTTTTAACACCTGCCGAGTTACGCAAGCTAAAAACAGCGCAATCGTTTCTTTGGAAAATTCGCTTCGCACTGCATGTGCTCACTGGTCGGCGCGAAGATCGTCTGCTGTTTGATCACCAAATCAGAATTGCCGCGCAATTTGGTTACGAGGATGCTACCTATACGTTGGCGGTAGAGCAGTTGATGCAGCGTTATTACCGCACCGTCATGGATATTCAGTTACTCAATGAAATGCTTCTTCAGTTGTTCTCAGAAGCCATCCTAAACCCCGTCCCAAGCGCGATGCATCCACTCACCCCCTGCTTTCAGGTACGCAATGAATACCTAGAAGCCGTTGACGACGACACCTTCGAGAAATACCCCTCCGCGATGCTCGAGATGTTTCAGGTGCTTTGCCAAAACCCCGAGATCAAGGGCGTTCGCGCAACCACTATCCGCACACTGCAGAATCACCTGTGGCTAATCGACGAAGAGTTTCGACAAAACCCGCGCCATCACCGTCTTTTTTTAGAGATATTGCGCGAACCCAATGGCGTCACCCGCGCTTTTAGGCGTATGAATTTATACGGTGTACTGGGCCGCTATATACCCGCCTTTGGTCGCATCGTCGGGCGCATGCAGTACGACCTTTTCCACGCCTATACCGTGGATGCACACACCTTGTTTGTGGTGCGAAACCTACGCCGATTTGCACTGCCCAAGTTCGACCATGAGTTCCCAAAACTGGCTACCCTGTTTCGAACCTTGCCACGCCCTGAGATCGCGTACCTTGCCGGTCTATTTCATGACATCGCGAAAGGACGAGGCGGCGATCACTCAGAACTGGGTGCGGTGGATGCCGAAGCCTTTTGTCTTGAGCAAGGCCTATCGAAGTACGACGCGCGCTTAGTCGCTTGGCTGGTGCGTAGTCACCTTCTGCTGTCGGTAACCGCACAAAAGAAAGACATCACCGACCCAGAAGTCGTCAATGAATTTGCCCGCCGCGTGGGCGATCAAACCCATCTGGACTACCTCTATGTCCTCACCATTGCGGATGTGCGCGGCACCAACCCAAAGCTGTGGAACACGTGGAAGGCCTCCCTGTTTGAAGAGTTTTACGAACGCACGCGCCGCGCGCTGCGACGCGGTCTAGAAAGCCCCCTGGGCGAGGCTGAGCTCATTGCCGAGACGCAAGAAGACGCCCGTAAAATATTGACCCATGACCATATCCGTTCCGCCGAAATAGAACATGTGTGGAAACACCTGTCCGGCACCTATTTCATGCGGCACACGGCAGAAGAGATCGCCTGGCACACCTCACTGCTCGCTGGTCGCGACGCCTTCGATGAGGATCCCCTTGTCGCTATTCGTCAAGAAACCGGCCGCGGTGGTACGGCTATTTTTAGCTACACACGACGACGGCAAAACAGTTTCGCTCGCGCCACCGCCGTCCTCGATCAAATGGGACTGACTATCTTAGACGCTCGCATCACACCCACGTCTAATGGCTTTAGCGTTGAGACTTATCTGGTCCTTGAAGACACCGGCGGTAGCATCCTAGATCGCAGCCGCATTCATGAAATCGAACAGGGTCTCCTCAAGAGCCTGCGCGACAATGACGACACCTCGATTACAGTGACCCGACGTGCGCCACGCCAAACCCGCATGTTCATGACTTCCACGCACATCACCTGGACCGACGATGAACGCCAAAGTCGCACCGTTCTCGAACTGACCGCGTCTGACCGACCTGGACTACTCTCTGAGGTCGGCAAGGTGTTTTTACGAGAAAAAATTCAGCTGCTGGGTGCGCGCATCGTGACAGTTGGTGAGCGCGCAGAAGACGTGTTCTACGTCGTTGATGCAGACGATCGCGCACTCAATGCCGCCGGTCGCGAACGCGTCGAGGCAGCTTTGAAACTCGCGCTAGATCGCCGCGCCTAATACCTGACACAATGACAATGACCAGCATCCCCCTCACCCCACCATCACACCGCCGCTACGAGACGCGCTAACCATGAATGCCCATGACATTGAAATCGTCGAGTCGTTTTGGGAACAACGCGCCGACATAACGCCGGCCAAAGCACCGCAGGATCTGCTCGCCGCCCTCGAATCCATCATGCAAGCACTGGATCAAGGTCAAGCTCGCGTTGCCACACCGAGCGCATCGGGCTGGCAGGTGAATCAGGCGCTTAAAAAAGCTGTCCTGCTGTACTTTCGAACCCATGACAATACCGTGGTACCAGCAGGCTACTCACAGTTTTATGACAAGGTGCCACTAAAGTACGCAAACCACACCCAAGCGCAGTTTGCGGCAGAAGGCGCGCGTGTCGTACCACCGGCCGTGGTACGCCGCGGCGCCTACATTGGGTCGGGCGTTGTGCTGATGCCGTCCTACGTCAATATCGGCGCCTACGTGGATAGCGGCACGATGGTAGACACCTGGGCA
>CAIYVA010000109.1 GCA_903929455.1 uncultured Pseudomonadota bacterium
CCGCGGCTGCCGCCACCGCACGTACCGTTGCGGGTTGGACCGTGCTATGAATCGCCACCGCCGTGTTGGGTGCTGCCTGCGCGATGATCCCTGAAGGGCCCATCATCACCGCGTTCACATCCGCATCATCACGCACGCACAAACAGATCAGTGACGATGCCGCTGCTAGCTCAGCCACACTCGCAGCACAGCGTCCGCCACGCGCAATCACCGTCTCAGCCGTCGCTGGATTCACATCGTAAACCTGCAGATCAAACTCAGGCGCACACAGATTGAGCGCCATCGGCAAGCCCATGTTGCCTAGACCAATAAAACCAACTGGGGTACCCATCACTGCACTCCTCGCGCGTTGTTCATGAGCCTGTGCCGCCTAGGGCGGACTCGACTCCAGCATTTTAGGCACCGGCGCATTAGGCCGTACCTCTAAAAACTCTAGCGCCACACCAGGCGGATACTCAAAGGCATGCGCGATCGCATGGGCCACAGGCTCAACAGCCATAAAGCCATCCGTCATCGGCCCTTTCTGTAACCAGGCCTGCATCGCTTCACCCAAGGCTGCCGCATCAAAATTAGCCACGCTGCCCGTCATGACAGCGCCTGAGCTAATGACCGTGACGGCAATCCCATCCACGCGCACCTCATCACGAAGCGCTGCTGAGAATTTCTCAAGCGCGGCCTTGCTGGCTGAGTACAGCGCCAAATGACAAAACTCATTCACATGCCTAACTGTGGACGATGAGATGTTGACGATACGACCACCACCCGCACGACGCAGATGTGGGATCACCGCCTGACAACCGAAGACTGCACTTAAAAAATTGCTGTCGACTAACTGTCGTACCTCCGCTTCCGGCATGAGCTCGGCGCGGCGCGCGAACTGATAACCCACGTTATTGATGAGACCATCAATCTGCCCAAAACGATCCACGACCTGACGTAGCGCCTGATCGAGCGCGAGCGGACTACAGGCATCAGCCACAATACCGATCGCCACATCCTTGCCTAACTGCTCAACCGCAGCCGCCAAGACCGTCTGATCACGCGCAAGCAGCGCGAGTTTCGCACCCCGCTTAGCCAGCAGCTGTGCGGTACCGAAACCAATGCCGCGCGACCCACCGGTCACCACGATCACTTTGTCTTTGACATGCCACTGACTCATCAACATCTCTCCCACGATACTTCTGCTATCAGGCCTAACACTTATTAAATCCGGCCTAGTACCTGCTCGGTGAACAACGTCATGCAATCCCACGCACGCGCCACGGGGATACCCCCCGCCAAAGGATGCAGGATCGGCTGATAATCGCCGCCAGAGGCCTTTACGCGCGCCAGACACTCATCCGGAGTCAGGATGGAATAAATCCCCTGCTCGCGCAATGTCGCCAGTGTCAGCTGATCGGACTGGTGATGTCTTGGCACATCCGGATTAGCCCACGCGCTGTACTGCTTAAGCTCACGCATGAAGTAGGGACCCAGCTCCTCCCAAGCCTGATCGGGATCTGGATCAATGAAGAGCAGCGACAAATCGCGGTGCACCTCGACCCGCCCCTGCGTCCCTAAGCGCGCACACTCCGCCAAATAGAAAGCCTCGAGCTCGGGCATTGGCTGAGGCGGCATGAAGGGCAAGCCAAATCGAGCGGCACGGCGCGCAGCCGGTTGGCTCATACCGCCGCAAAAAAACGGCGGGTGTGGCTGGGTATAGGGTCTAGGCGACACATAAATCTCGCGACCCCGATACTGCATCGGCTGAGTGCGCCAGGCAGCCAATAGCGTCTCGATCAGAAAATCGCTGTCCTGACCGCGCGTGGCCCACTCACGATCGAGCGCGTGATACTCCGAGGGTCGATAGCCCTGACCAAGCACAAACACAAAGCGTCCGCGACTGGCCAAATCTAGAATCGCGATCTCCTCCGCCAAGCGAATGGGATCATACAAAGTGCCAAGCAATGCATTGGCCCGTACCGTGACGCGCTGCGTGCGACTCACGATCATTCCCGCCATTAAAAGCGGTGACGACAACCAGCCAATCTCAGCGTCGTGATGCTCTTCGACATTGACCACAGAAAAACCGCCGGCATCCGCCGCCGCCGCCATCTCAATGGCGGCCTGAAGCCGATCAGCCTCCACGGCAGGATCACTCGCGGCACCGCTCAAGTTGATGCGCAACACCGCACTCACCGCCATGGAAATCCCCTACCCACTGTCAACACGATGGGCACTGCGCGCCCAGACCACTTAGCTCTTTTTTAGCACATCACCCAAAGCCGTATGCAGCTTTGATCCACGCGGATACCCGACGTATTGAGTCAAGAACAGAACCGCTTCTTGCAATTGTTCGCCATCAAGCTCGCCGCGTTTCAAGGCAGCAGCTGCCTGGATGCGAAACACGGCTTCCTCACCTTGGGCTGCGATGGCGCCTAACAGCAACAAGCGGCGATCGCGAAAGGACAACACATCAGATGCCCATAACTCACCAAAGAGCGTTTCTAACATGAAGTCGATATACCGGCTCTTACCTGCTGGCGGCAGATGCTCGGTAATCCAATCGCCATACACTTCCTTGATGGTACTCAAACCCTTCGCCCGCCGATCGATATCCGTCATAGCAGTGACACTCCCGCTGGTTAAAATTGCATCGGCAGACGTGAATAGCCACGCACATTGGGATTATGCGCGAGCTTCAGACCCGCTCCATCAATCTGGTACTGAGGCATCAAACGCAGGATCTCCTCAAACACCACGCGAATCTCTAGACGCGCAAGCGCCGCCCCTAAGCAAGCATGTGTGCCATGTCCAAAAGCCATGTGCTCGCGCGTGCCCCGACGAATATCGAAGCTTTCTGCATTCGGAAACTTCTCTTCATCCCGCCCGGCCGACACAATACAAAGCCCTACGCGCTGACCCTTCTTGAGCTGCTTACCACGCATCTCAATATCTTGAGTCACGATACGCACAATAATTTGCGAGGAGCCATCAAAGCGCAGCAACTCCTCCACGGCTTGCGGGATCAGGGAGGGGTCGGCGGCCAACCACGCGCGCTGCTCTGGGGTGTTGCCAGAGTCGCAGCGCCAAATTCCCCATCGTTTTGGTGGTCGTCTCATTGCCGGCAATGGCGAACAAAATAAGTGCACCGATCACCTCAGCATGACTCATCACCGCTTCTGTCTCAGCCTGAATCAGCGCACCGAGCAAGCTGCCATCATTGGGCGTCGACAGATGCAGCGCCACATGCCGCTCAAAGTACTGAGCCAAACCCATGTAGCCTGCGACGTTTCGTGGTGAAACATCATTTTGTTTGTCTTCACGTGCAATCAGATCATCTGCAAAGCCACGCACACTGTCTTGTTCGTGCGCCGGTATGCGAAGCAACACAGCCAAGACATCCATCGGAATGCGCGCTGCCAGATCGCCAACAAAGTCGAGCCGCCCCGACGACAGGTGTGGCTGCAAAAACTCTAATGTGCGCTTGCGGGTGTAGTCCTCTAACGCTTTCATTTTCTCAGGCGTGAACAGGGGCGCAAATAGGCGACGTACGCGCGAGTGATCCGGCGGATCCGTTGAGATAAACATCGGATACGGAAACTTATCGACCGCATCTGCTTCTAGGGCGACCGCCCCTGCACTGGCGAAGGTCTTAAAGTCGCGAAAGGCCTGATGGACATCCGCCCACTTGGTCAGCAACCAGAAGCCGCGCTGTCGATTGAAATAAACCGGGTCCTGCTCGCGCAGTCGCCGATAGTAGGGATAAGGATCCCACTGAAATCCGTGATCATAGGGGTCAAGTTCAGGGCTAGTCATGACGATCCTCTAAGACGCTTCTTTCGTCCATCAACCCTGCGACGGCGGCAACAGCACCTCAATACCGTCCAGCTGCTCAGTCAAAGTCACCTGACAACCCAGCCGACTGTCCGCGCGGCGGTGCGTTACCGCATCGAGCATCTCCAATTCACCCGCACGCGGCGCGTCAATCGTCGATCCCCATGGCGCTTGCACATAGCAATGACACGTGGCACAGGAGCACACGCCACCACACATGCCTTCGACGCCTGGCACCATATTCAGCAGTGCCGCCTCCATTAGCGTACCGCCCGGCTGCACCTCAACTGCTTGGCGCACCCCCTCACTCGAAATAAATATGACTTTCATGCGCCCATCACCCCTGTCTCAGCGGCATTATTTAAATTCGTGCAAAGTCCCGACTGTCTTCCACGGCGGGGGCACCTGGTCTACACTAAGTTTACTGGCCGACTTCGTCAATGACGTTGTGTGACGGCACCGATCTAGGCTGCTATAGAGAATCCTCTGACATGATCACAGCCCCCACCTGGCGTTCCTCGTTGTATATCAATGGTCAGCTGCGTGCGGCCGAAGGCAATCGTGAGTACGCCAATCTAGGCCCCGCCACTGGCGCACCCGTAGGCACCGCCGCCGATGCCACGGCC
>CAIYVA010000110.1 GCA_903929455.1 uncultured Pseudomonadota bacterium
AGCCGATAGCGGATGTCTTCGTAGATCATGACGCGCTCAAGTATCGGTCAGCGGTCGCCAGCGTGGGGCTCGCTTCTCCACAAACGCATTCACGCCTTCGGCGACATCCGGATGCCGCGCTTGTTCCATCATCAATCGCCAAGCATTTTGCAGGCCCTGGCCTAACCCTTGCTCAGCAGCCTCCCAGATCGCCTGCTTCGTTCGTGCCATTGCACTAGGCGAATTAACCTTAAGGAGTGCTGCCAACTCAAACGCACGCGCCAGCAGTTGCTCCGCTGGCACCACCTCACCCACCATGCCCAGTTCATAGGCACGCTGCGCGGATAATCGCTCACCAGCCCCCATCAATGCCATGCGAAGTACTGCCTGAATAGGCATACGCTGACAGAGACTCACAGGCTCAAGGCCAGCTACTAAACCCACCGCCACGTGGGTGTCAAAAAACGTCGCTGAGGTCGCAGCAATCACCAAGTCACTGTCTGCCACGAAATGCAAACCACCACCCACCGTCAAACCATTCACCGCACAGATGACCGGTTTCCAAATCCGGTTCTGTAGTGACGTCCATCGAATAGAGTCGAGTGTGGCCGCCTCCGCAGGGGCATTGAGTTCAGGCAGATCCCGTACATCCGCGCCCGTGCAAAAAGCTTTTTCACCGGCTCCTGTGATGATCGCAACGATGGCCTCAGGGTCAGTCCTAAAGCGTTCCCACGCCAGTGGCAGTTCGCGACTCATCACGCTATTCACGGCATTGTGCTGACGTGCTCGATTGAGCATGAGCAGCGCAACGCCATCGGTTACCTGGTAGTCCAGCGTTTCAAACATGGCTCAGCCATCCTTCATCTACAGGCGCGCCGTTTTTAGGCGCGCGACCCGCATCGGCTTCAACCACCAATGAACTTCGGCGCTTCCCGTTTCTGGAAGGCCTCTAGCGCAATTTTATGATCTTGTAACAGCTGCGTCACGTTCTCATAGGCAGCGGCACGATCAATAATTGAATTGGCGATGACTTTAAGTCCCGCATTGATGGATGCTTTGGTCCATTTAATGGAGTGGGTTGCGCCATTGACGAGGCGAGTCGCCATGGCCTGGACAACCGCATCCAGTTCTTCCTCCGGAACCGCTTTGGTGATTAAACCCAACTGCGCGGCATCGGTGCCTGTGATCTTATCTCCCGTGAGTAAGTAGCTTTTAGCGCGCATATCACCGATCAGTTGTGGCCAAAGCACCGCACCACCATCACCGGCGACTAAACCGACCGACACATGGGGGTCAGCAAGGATCGCATCAGGCGTTGCATAGACGAAATCACAGAATAAGGCCAAAGAGCAGCCAAGCCCAATGGCCGGACCGCGCAACTTAGCAATGATGGGCTTTTCAAGATCGAGCATAGAATTTTGCACGCGTCGATCATTGCGAATGCCTGCTGCGGTCCTGACAGGATCGCCATGCATCGATAGCAACCAGTCGAGATCACCCCCAGCACAAAAGGCTTTACCCGCACCGGTTAAAATCACGACATCCGTTTGGTCATCCATATCAATGTCGGTAAACACGCGTGCAAACTCTGCGTGCAGCGTGGCATTGATGGCATTTTTGACCTCAGGACGATTGATGGTCACCGTCAGTATTTTGCCTTCACGGCTAAATTGCAGTGCGCTGTAATCCTTGAAATTCATGTGGGTCATCTCTCCAAATATAAAAAGGTCTGCCGCTGTCACAAGCGCGGTATCCGCGCTCATCCATAGCCCGTCCAAAGCACACGGCGAGCCTAAAGAATGAGTGTCCTTCGACTCACCTGCAACTCACCTTAGCTTATTTGGTGCGCCATCCGATGATCGCGATCTCTTTGGTTGGCGCCCGCGCGCAGACGCCGGCCCGATACGATCAACGAAGTGACTGTATTACTTTGATTTAACAAAGAAAATAACTAATCTGCGTGCCCGAATTGGCGGTACGTGACCCCGCATCACTGCCGCCCCGCACACCCCCTGCACGCACGCCGACCCTCGAGCGGCTACAACCGAACATCAAGTCCGTTGCTCCCACACCCACGCAAGGCTAACCTCCACATAGACAATGGAGTACCCGATGCGCCCGTGCACTGATCACCTGAAAATAGACCAAGGAATGGATCACCTGCGAGAGCACCTTCACTGCTCCCGTCTGGCCACCTCGTCATGAGCAATGCAGCAGCCTCCACCGACTATGGCACGGTGCGACTCGAGCGACGTGGGCCAATAGCCATCCTCACCTTAAATCGCCCAGACCGCTTAAACGCCTACACCCCAGAGATGGGTGAAGACCTCGTCCGATCCTTTCGTGAGACGGCAAACGACCCCACCGTGGCCGCCGTGATACTGACAGCCGAAGGCCGAGCATTCTGCGCAGGCGCTGATCGCGCCTGTTTGGCCGGTGAGCGCGGCGCGTCCGGATTGTTACTGGGAGAAGAACTATTCATCCAGGGTTTTGCATCCGAATTGCGTGATCACCCCAAACTCACCATCGCTGCGTTTAATGGCACGGCCGTTGGCATTGGTGTGACCATGAGCCTGTGTCTTGATCTGAGGCTGGCTGCTGACAGCGCCGTTTTTAAGACTAATTTCGCTGAGCTTAGCCTGATGCCTGGCTTTGGCAGTACCGCCTTACTGCCACAGCGCTTAGGGCTCAGCCGCGCCAAAAAACTCTTGCTGTGTGAGGGCTTAATGGATGCGCACGCCGCTGTACAGGCCGGATTGATTGATGAGGTGTGCGAAGCCTCGCAGCTGTTAGCCCGCGCCATTGAACTGGGTATGGCCAGCGCACGCCTTCCTCGCGATGCAGTGACTGGCATCAAGCGGGCACTGAACGTCGGATCTGACTTAGGCTTCCATGCAGCCCTTAGCCACGAAGCAAAGAACCGTTTGCGGTAAGCCACGACCTGCAAAGCCTGTCCCACGTGCACGGCTCTGTCCCAGACGCAAAAACCGCGGCCTAGTATTTAGCTCGGCAGTACCGGATAGTCTGTGTATCCGTGCCCATCCGGCCCATACAGGGTTGTCGCATCCATCGCATTGAGTGGCGCGCCTACCGCAAAGCGTTTGACCAGATCGGGATTGCCGATAAAAGCCTTCCCATACACGATGGCATCCGCGCGTCCACTGCTGATGGCTTCTTCACCACGCGCTTGATCAAATCCACCGTTTAGCATCAACACCCCATGAAAATGTTGCCGCACAATCCCCACGAGTTCTGCTTCGGCTGGCAACTCATGGGCGTGATGACGAAGCTCTAAGAAAGAAAGCCCACGACGTTCAAACTCAGTCGCTAAATAAGCAACCAAACCAGCCGGATTCGAGTCAGCGATGTCGTTGTAGTCCACTAAGGGAGAAATCCTCACCGACACGCGGCCCGCACCGATTTCACGACTCGCCGCATCCACCACCTCAAGCAACAGCTTGGCTCGGTTGACCATAGACCCACCATAGGCATCGGTTCGGTCATTCACGCTGTCTCGAAGAAACTGATCCAACAAGTAGCCATGGGCTGCGTGCAGCTGTACGCCATCAAAACCCGCCTCTTTAGCGCGCCGCGCGGCCTCGCCGAACAGTGTCACGATGCCAGGAATTTCGTCCGTCGCCAGCCGGCGAGGTATCTCATAAGGCTGCGCGCCCAAACCTGGAATTCGGATGGTGTCGTTTTGAATCGCACGATCCGTACTGGAAATCGGCTGCCTGCCGCCATTTAAAGCCGAGTGCGCCGCACGCCCAGGGTGCCAGAGTTGCACCATGATGCGTCCACCGCGACGATGCACCTCGTCGGTCACCGCTCGCCAGCCAGCTACGCAGGCCTCATTAAAAAGCCCCCCTTCCTCCACAAAGGCACAGCCATCCGCTGCAATCATCGTGGCCTCAGTGATGATTAGCCCCGCTGTGGCGCGCTGCGCATAGTACTCAGCCATCACTGGATTAGGCACGTGCTTAGCACCACCACGTGCGCGGGTTAGCGGCGCCATGACGATGCGGTTAGGCAGATCGATCAATCCTGCCTTCAAAGGGCTAAACAGAGCGGTCATCGGTATTATCCTGATAAGTTGTCATGTCTTGATACGTTAGGGTGCAGCAACGTTTTTTCGTACACTCAGATAATAAGCAGCGATTTAGTTAGCAGGACGCGCCTCGACGACGATCATGGTCGCACTTCCTCGTGCTAGCAACTGCCCTTGATCACTGATTAACTCGCCTTCTGCATAACACGTGCGCCGCGTGCGAGAGACCACGCGCCCTTTGGCGATGATACGGCCACTTTGCACTGCATTTAAAAAATTAGTTTTCAACTCTAATGTCGGCTGGTATTGACCAGGAGCCAACGCGGCTCGTGATGCTCGCGCCATCACCGTGTCTAGGAGACTGAGGTATACACCGCCGTGCACCCCGCCGCGCACATGCAAGTGCTGCGGGCCTATGGCCAACTCCACGACGTAGGTATCGTCGATGAGTCCCTTAAGCTCCATGCCCAAGAGCTCATTAAAGCCGCCCACTTCCTCACTGCTCATTACACCCCTCTCCTCGTTACTTTGCGGCCTGATACATTACCTCCCATCATGCACCGCCATACCCTCCCGAGTCGATGGCCGCCGTGATGCTGTGGCTCGTCACCTGAAACCAAAAGCCTCTCGATAGCCAGAAAAGCGCTCGCGGACCATCTCCGCGGTCAGACCATAGTCTTCCAAACGATACGTCTGCCGACCATAGCGTCCTGGCGGGTGCTCTGCCCGATACGCTCGAATGCGCTCTGCTGATGCCTCATCCAGTGAGTCGCCAAAGCGACTGTGAATCGAGCGAATAGAGGCAACTGGATCGCGCTGGAAATCACCGAAATACACATCGTGAAACTGTGTCGCGTCATGCTGGCGTCGAAACGCCATGCTCTGCTCTAAGATGTCAGCCCACATATCGAGCTGCCACCGACCAACCTCTTTAGGATCGGCATGATCACTGTAAAGCACCCGTAACCGATAAATTAACGTACACAGAGAAGGCAACACGTCCAAAGGATCCCGGTGCGTCTGCACGACACAGGCATCCGGATACACACGAAACAGCTCTGCTAGATTTCTGAGGTGCGCTGGGTACTTAAGAACCCATCGCCGATCGGGCGCGGTGGATTGCACCAATGCCAAAGCCTTGCGATGCCAATCGTAAGCAGGCGCCATCGATTGTGATCGAAACCATGCTGTGTAGCTTGGCACCGCCGACATCGAATCGAAGGTGTCATCGGTTAAGTGGTGCCGGAACAAGTGACGGCATTCCTCCGGTCCATCGGCTCGCATGTCATGCAATGCACGAAGACCAGGATCGAGTGAATACAAGCCATCCAACTCACGACGCGCGGCCACCAAACGGGGGTCATCGTCCGCAACCGGCCCAAGGGTACGCGGACGTGGAGAGGCGGCCATGAAGTATTCGAGTACCTGATGCCTCGGATCTTCAGCCAATAAGTCATGTAAGGCGCTAGTACCAGTCCGCGGTAGCCCAAGTACAAACAGCGGCCGCTTCACCGGGGCAGTCAGCGCCAGCGCATGCTGCTTCCACTGCTCGATTAAGCTCAGGCGCGCACAGAGAATACCCAATAATTCAAAGCGAACCGCCATGCGGCCGAACTCATTCAAGCGCGCTTCGTCATCATAGGCACGCAACAAAATCTGTAGGCCTTCGACAAAGCGCATGTCGCCAAAATCCGTGAGCCCTGTGTTTGCGACGGCTTCCGCCATCAGCACTTGATCAGATCCTGCCAACAATGTGGACGACATGCATCACTCTCCTCAACCTGCAGGACATCAATCGGTTATTCGCCGTTTCCGGTCATCGGCCCGGTCTATGCGCTACAGACATGCGCCGATCACTCAACTCGTTCGCTCAAACAGAACGCCCTCAAGTCAAAAGACTCGCGAGCTTCACAACGCGCGTGCGCGGCTGCGGATGATCCGCCGCCTTTACCCAACGCAGTCCCATACCGCCACGTCGATGACCGGTCGTATCGACCCAATTGGGCAACCCAGGATCCTGATGCGAGACAACCAGCGTGAATGAGCCATCTGCATTATAAACAGCCGTATGCTGATTAACGTCTACCGGGTAATAGCGATAGTCGCCCGACTCTAGCCAGTGGTTGCACAACTGAAAATTCCAATAACCGCAGGCCGGTGGATCGGCCTCAATGATCAGCGCCTCGTCCTCTTGCAAAAACCAGTAACCCATGTAGAAAAAGATATTGGGATCACCGTGCGCTGCCTGTTTGACACCAACGTCATGCTGATGAAGCTCATTGGGATGTTCCATCCAGCGCTCAGACCACTTCAGAAAGTAGTCCGCGGTACCGGCCACAAACTGCCCGGCCGATCGCAAGGCATCCGCGAAACGGATGGCATCAAGCGGCTTTGGTGCGCTTGGTTGACCCACGATTTCAATCGACAGCTTGGCAATTTCCTCAGTCTCTTTATCCAAAAAGTTTTGACGCACAATGAGCGCCGTGGTCTCTGGATCCATGGGCAACCAATTGCCTGGCTTCTCCTGCTGGCTCACATGAATTGTGAATGAGCCATCGGGACTGATCTGCAGTTGGCTTGCCTCTACTAAGCCGCCGCAGCCGGATCGCCCCGGGCGACCATAGTCACCGTAGTAAGTGCCGAGGCTAAGGTAGTGAATGCTCCCGCGTTGACCACGGATCAAATACTCGCAGTCACCGCGCAGAGCCGCCATTTGGTAATAGCTGTCCGGATTATCCACCCCGAATTTCTGCGTCTCATGGACAGGACGATAGAGCACAGGGGCTAATGGATCGGCGTACTCGACGTAGCGCTCAAGGCCACAGCGCAGCATGCGAGTGAGGTAGCGAAAGCCCTCTGCACGCTCTAACGGATCGTTCTTCGATCGCTCCAACACGATCGCACCGGCCTGCTCTAGCGACTGGCAAAAATCTCGCCACGCCGTACCGTCTATCAGGCGGGTCTGTGCATCCACACGGTCTACCATGTCTGCATTCTCTCAGTTAGGAGGCAACGTCTCAGACAGACATCTGTCGTCGGAAGCGAAGCTTGCACCTTATGACAGAGCCCATTCCTTGCTCCAAGGTCCAAATAGACCCACTCAATCCCACTTAAGAGAGTCTCACAGCACCAACAACAGCGACATCCATATCCTGCTCGCATTCCGAGCAACCGATGTGGCTACCGACCGCCGGCGAGGCGCCGATGCGGTGACGCCATTAAAATTTAAAGGTATCCGCCAGCAGTTTGGTGTCGAGATACTCCCTAAAATCAACGATTTTAGAGTCCTTAAATTTCCAGAGCTGCACATAGTGTGAGTTGTAGGGTCGGCCGTCTTTGGTCTCAGCCCGACCCACGGCCTCTGTGACCACCCAATCCCCTGCTGCCACCACATTGGTGATGGTCATCGATATGCCACTCACCAGTGCATTCATGAAGGATTCGAATAGTACTTTCATCGCCGGCACACCTTGCAGCGCACCAGAACTGGGCGCACTACCGTTCATCCAAAAGCGACTATCGGCACTGAAAGGTGCAAAAAAATCCTCTGTATGGGCGCGCGATTCAGCCTCAAAAACAGCCTTGACGGTTTCTACGTGCTGCTTCAGTCGTTCCTGCTGCGCCTTCCACGCGAGAAATGCGGCGTATTCCTGTGAGTCTACTTCCATGGTGTCAACTCCTACTGTGCGTGAATTAACAAGCGAGCCTGCCACACTGTTACAGCACTCTTAAGTGCCTGTCCAGTCTGACGGGCGACGTGTCGATAGCCGCTAGCCTGCGATCCAGTGCTCGCCGATCGAGCAACCGGCGAGTCTTAGCGTCGGGTGATCCGACCGCCGGCCTTATGACCGGAGCTCGCTTCATCGCTTAAGGCAGGGCCACTGAGGGCCAGAAGCCACGCATCGGAACCAACGACCTCAATATCCACCGGTGCCGTTTCCAAGATGCGTGCGCGCGTCGCCCGACCGCCACCGACGTGCAATACAAGACCGGTGTGCTGACAAGCTTCGCTGGCGAGCCATCCGACGACCGGTGCCACCTTATCAGGCGACAACTTGTCAGCCAGCCCATCCATCCGCGGGGACACAGCCGCTGCGGGGGTGTACGCAAAAGGCACAACCACATTGATTTTAATATCCACCTCCGGCGGCACTTCCTTAGACAACGCTCGAGCCAAGCCAATCATGGCGGCTTTGGTAGCACCGTAGGTTGCCAGGTCTTTTTCGCCGTACAGGCCCACCGATGAGGAAATCAACACAATGCGGCCGTAGCCTGTCGACATCATCTGTCTCCAGGCCGCGTGCAGGGGCAGCAACACGCCGAGCAAATTGACATCAACTACCTGCCGAAGCTCAGCAACGGAGACTGCCAAGAAAGTCGCCCGCGGTACGATCGCCGCATTACACACCAGCACATCAAGGCGGCCGAACGCCGAGATGGCACGTGCCACCATCGCACCGGCACCCGCCTCATCTTCAACGGAGTGGCCATCAGCGACTGCGGATCCACCACGCGCAAGGATTTCTTCGACCACCGCTTGAGCGCTCGATGGCACGCTTGCATGCGAACGATTATTAACCACCACCGCAGAGCCTTGTGCCGACAGCCATAACGCATAGGCGCGACCCAGACCCTTCCCTGCACCTGTCACCAAGGACACGCGCCCGGTGAGTGAGCCTGTCATGACCTGACTCGAGAATGGCGCATCGGATGCGTTGCCTTAAGCACTAAGCAGCAACCGATACACCACTAGGAATAGAGTGCTGCTCACGCTTAAACTGCTCCAGCAACTCAGCCTGGCCTCGGCTGACCTTCGCCACGTTGCCATCTTTGACCGTATCAAAACCACGGATCTGCTCGGGCAACTCGGCTAATTTCACCGCCACCGCGTGATTACTTGGCGTCAGACCCAGTAAGATCTCATCGATCATCTGTTCATAGTCAGCGATGAGTTTGCGCTCTAACCGCCGGTGCGCTCCATAGCCAAACACATCAAACGACGTGCCGCGCAGACATTTCATCTTAGCCAACACATGGAATACCGGCATCATCCACGAACCGAATTTTCGCTTCTTGTAGCGCCCGGTGGCTGGATTTCGACCAAGCAAAATCGGCGGTGCCAAATTGAATTCAATTTTAAACTTACCTTCAAAGGCGGCGTCTAATCGCTCGCGGAAAGCAGGGTCTGTGAATAATCGCGCCACCTCATACTCATCTTTATAAGCGAGCAGCTTGAAGTAGTATTGGGCAACCGCCTCAGATAAGGCGCCCGACTGACCCATCAGAGCAGCCTCTCGCGCACGTACTTTGTCGACTAGGGACTGATAACGTGTCGCATAGGCGGCATTCTGATACTGCGTCAGTGTTTTCACCCGGAGTGCAATACGATCCGACGCATTCTTGGGCTGGCGCGCGACCTCGCGTGACTCACTCGGTGTGGCTACCTGCTGCACATAGGCCAGATCCTGCGCTGCAAGCCGACCCCAAGATAAAGCGGAGAGATTCATCTCGACTTGCACACCGTTAAGCTCAATGGCGCGCTCCAGAGCAGCAAGGCTCACCGGCAGTAGACCGCGCTGCAGTGCGTAGCCTACTAAGAACAGATTCGCGGCCACCGCATTCCCCATGAGGGCAGTGGCGAGTGAGGTGGCTGCGATAAATTCAGCGTTTTCCTCACCGACCACGTTGAGAATCGATTGAATCATCGGTTGAGCAGACAGATTCAGATTTGGATTGGTGGCAAACGCAAAAGTCGGTGCCACATGGCTATTCACGACCAAACGGGTATGCCCAGCACAAATCTTTGACAAGGCATCGAGACCGGTCGTGACTACGATGTCCGCACCCAAAATGAGTTGCGCGCCGGCTGCACCAATGCGGGTCGAATGTAGATCCGACGCCTCACGCGCCACGCGCACATGACTGGTGACCGGACCATTGCGTTGCGCAAGGCCTGCCACATCGAGTACCGAGCAACCTTTACCCTCCAGATGCGCAGCGACGCCTATCAGCGCGCCCACCGTGACCACACCAGAGCCACCGATGCCGGTGATTAAAATACTGTAGGGCGTCTGACAGTCAGCGCTGACAGGCAACGGCAATTGGGATAAACGGATCGATAACTCGCTGGTGCCTACTGAAACCGGCTCCGAACCACGACTGCGCGGCTTGCCGCCATACACCGTCACAAAACTGGGGCAATAGCCTTTTAGACACGAAAAATCTTTATTACATGCCGACTGGTTAATCTGGCGTTTGCGCCCAAACTCAGTCTCTATGGGTTCGATGGCAATACAATTAGATTGCACGCTGCAATCGCCACAGCCTTCACAGACAGCCTCATTGATAAAGGTGCGCTGCTCTGGGTCAGGCGCGGTGCCCCGCTTGCGCCGCCGGCGCAACTCAGTGGCACAGGTTTGGTCATAGATCATGGCCGACACACCAGGCCATTCGCGCAACTCACGCTGTACTTGATCCAGCGTATCCCGGTGGTGCACGGTCACGCCCGGTGCGAACTGCGCGATCCCCTGATACTGCGCTAGATTGCCACTGACCACGGCAATACGACCCACACCCTCGGCATGCACCTGACGACTGAGCGCATCGACCTGCACTTGACCCTCGACCTTCTGACCGCCTGTCATAGCGACCGCATCGTTGACCAAAATCTTGTAGGTGATGCGTACCTTAGCCGCCACCGCCGCTCGAATGGCCATGATGCCTGAGTGAAAGTAGGTGCCATCCCCTAGGTTTTGGAAAATGTGCTCTGTCTTGTTAAATGGCGACATGCCAATCCAGGAAACCCCTTCGCCACCCATTTGTGCAATCGTCAAGGTGCGCCGCTCTGGCAAAAATAACGCCATACCATGACAACCAATCCCACCGAAGGCCACGCTGCCCTCAGGCACATTGGTCGAGGTGTTATGCGGACAGCCGGCACAAAATGCTGGCAGGCGCATCAAGCCACCGGCAGCGGCCGGTGACTGCCCAAGGGCTTGCTCCAACGCTATGACCCGCTGTTCTAGTGCGCTGTCCGCCTGCAACGCCAACAGGCGCCGACCAATGACGACGGCCACCGCGACGGAGACCAATTCGCCTTCCGAACTGAGCAGCGATCGTCCCTGCTCATCGAACTTGCCGACGAGACGGGGATGGGTGGGCAGGTTATAAAGCAGCTTCGCTAACTGGTCTTCCATGACCGGCCGCTTCTCTTCTATCACCAACAGTTCTTGCTGGTCGCGAGCAAAATCCAATGCTTTGGTAGGCTCCAAAGGCCACGGCATAGCGACCTTGTAAACCGACACGCCAAGACGCTGGCAGGCTTTTTCATCAAGCCCTAATTCATCCAGTGCTTGCATCACATCGAGGAAGGCTTTGCCGGATGTCACAATGCCTAAGCGTCTGGTTGGACAGTCCCGCACCACGCGATCCAAAGCATTCTCACGCACGAAGGCGAGCGCCGCTGGGATACGCTGCCGATACTGACGAAGCTCCTGCATGGCAGGCGCCATGCCCCATTTGATGTGCACGCCGTCTCGCGGTGTGGTTGTTGGATCCGGCAAGCGAACCTGAATACGTAAAGGATCGACTGACACCGATGCACTGCTCTCGATGGTGTCGGTCACGCACTTCATTCCGACCCAGCAGCCAGAAAAACGCGATAACTCAAAACCGTATATCCCGAAATCCAAATAATCTTGAACATTGGACGGATTGAGATAAGGCATACCAAAATGGATGAAGGCATGATCACTTTGATGGGCAGTGGTCGAGGACTTGGCACCATGATCATCGCCAGCCAACACCAACACGCCACCCTTTGGAGAGGCGCCGGCGTAACTGCCGTGCTTGAGCGCATCACCGGCGCGGTCCACACCAGGTCCCTTGCCATACCAAAGCCCGAACACGCCGTCGTACTTGGCACCCGCCATCAATTCACTTTGCTGTGAGCCGGATACCGCGGTTGCCCCCATCTCTTCATTGACGCCGGGCTGAAAGTGAATGTGGTGACTTTGCAAGTGCTTGGCCGCCTGCTTAAGTGCCAAGTCATAGCCGCCTAGAGGCGATCCGGTGTAACCGGAAATAAAGCCCGCTGTATTAAAGCCCGCAGCTAAATCCCGATCACGCTGCATTAAGGGCAGACGCACCAAGGCCTGCGAGCCAGTGAGATAGATGCGCCCAGACTGCTGGGTGTAACGATCATCTAACTGATACGTGAGATCGACCGACTCTTCAGTCGTCTGCAGATTGGATTCCAATGACATGCCTCAGCCTTCCTGCATGAACTCGATGGTATTGCCATCTGGATCTTCAACCATGGCCACCTGCACACCTGGTCTCAGTTGGAATGGCTTGACCGCAATGCGGTACCCAGCGACACGACATTTTTCAGCCAATTCGTCCAGATTCTTAACCGACAAGGTGCAGTAGCGAAAGCCTGTGGCCGCGGCATACCCACCGGCTTGCACCGCATGTGCAGGCGCCTTATCGAGGATCAATAGCTTGATCACGCTGTCGCCACATTTCAGTCTTTTAACGACACCACCCGGGACCGGTATGGTCGCTGCCAACTCAAGACCGAGGGTGTCGCAATAAAAAGCGAGCGCCGCCTCGGCATTCGCTGTCACGACACCCATATCCAAAGACAATTTATTAAATTGAATGCTCATGTTGATCTGTCTTTATGCTGATTGATAATTGAGTGAAGCGAAGTAAGTTAATCGACTAGAACCCAGCCAGGTATGGCGACATCCGGCGCGTGCTGCCTAAAGGCAACACGCAGTTTCGCGCCGATTTTAAGACCCGCCTCATTCACACCCGTAATGGCGCCGTCCTTCGACATCAGATGGCCAATGATGCGTATGGCAGGATCCTCAGCCACCTCCGCCAAGATCACCACATAGGGCAGGAGTTGCTCAAAGGCCGGCAACAACGGCGGCTGTGGCTTGGTATAAGACCATACCGTGGCGTTTCCAGACAGTACCCGCCAGCGGTGCTCCAGTGACTGACACTGTGGGCACATCGGTCGCGGCGGGAAACGATGTGTTTGGCAACCCGTACACTGCTGAATCACTAACTGCGATCGCAGCGTGGCCTCCCAAAAAGGGGCATCAATCGGATCGGCAGTGAACGGTAAGGGAATCGTGTCGATCATTTATTTTCTCCGCAGCAGCAGCGCCCCGTTGGGCGTGCTATCACAAGCGGTTACTAGAGAATATTCGACATCAGGCACTTGCGCGGTGGAGGTCCCGCGTACTTGTCGAACGGCCTCAATGATTAAATTCAATCCGTGCAGATAAACTTCCGACAAGCTGCCACCGGAGGTATTGACCGGCAGTCGTCCACCCATGCGTGTACCACCATCGGCCACAAACTGTGCTGCCGTGCCCGGCTCACAGAATCCATAGGCTTCCAGTGAAAACCAGACTAGCGGCGAAAAAGCATCGTAGAACTGGGCAACGTCCACATCGTTTGGACCACAGTCCGCCTGCCGCCACAAATTAGCAGCGGTGACACACGAGCTGCTGCGCAGCGGATTTGCACCGTGCCAGTCCGTGTTCACCTGATGCTGGCGATTTAACCCCTGCGAGAACGCGTGAATGAAAGCAGGTTGCTGTCGCAAATCTTTCGCTCGATCCGCGCGCACCATCACCACCGCAATCGCCCCGTCCGTTTCTAAACAGTTGTCGTACAAACACAAAGGATCCGCGATCATCCGCGCATCCATATATTGCTGATGCGTCAGAGACCGACTCTGCATAAACGCGAGGGGGTTTTTGTGAGCATACTCACGCTGCGCGAGCGCCACGTGTGCCAATTGTTCTCTGGTCACTCCATATTCGTGCATATAGCGCTGAGCGAACATCGCGCATTCATCCGCGGGACGCACTAAGCCAGACGGTCTCGACCATTTCCAATGGTCCGTGATGCGCTCTTGCACGCCTGCCCACACGCGCGTACTGCGCGCACCCCGCTTGCGTGAGCGCCACACCACCCCGACATTGGCCACGCCTGCTGCCAACGCCACAGCCACCTGACCCACCGCGCCACAGCCGGCGCCACCGCCCCAAGGCGACTGACAAAAATAGGTCAACTCGCCTAAGCCCACCGTGCGGGCCACTTCAAACTCTGGGGTGTGCTCCATCGTGAAACTGCCCAAAGCGTCCACATCGGAGGGCTTGAGACCTGCATCCTCAAGTGCCAACTGGATCGCTTGGCAGGCCAACTCGAGTTCACTGCCTGGCAGCGACTTGGCGAAGGGGGTTTGGCCAATGCCTACAATGGCGGTCTGATCCTTAAACACCGACCGACCCTCCCGCGCCGGCAGGACGTGCCGAGGCCCAGTGGGCGCTGGTCCGATATCGGTGGTTACACATCGTCCCCGCCATGCAAAATACCCCTGTGTGGTCGGCTAAATAACCTAGAAACACTACGTCCAGTGCATATTAATGCTGACTGCACTCGCATACTACTCGCTCCGTCATAAGCCCCAAGCGGCCGGCAATCCAGGGCGCAGGGGGTCTCGTTGCCAATACCCGCTAGCCGGCTCCCCCACCGGTCGGCTGCCTAGTCGCTACACTTGAACTGCGATTATATTGAGTTGCATATGAGCGACAGAAAAGAGTTACTGACTTCTCAGGGGAGGCTCCTCAGTCTAGTGATCGTGGGCACAGCCCGGATGGCCAGACCCAGCAGGAACCCGCAGAGCGTCTCTTTAGACCAGCCGCTCAGCCCGGATCGATGCTCAAATGGACAACGCATAAGACGGAAGGTGGTCACGTCCACGCGTAAGCGGTCGCTGAACCCCTTATTATTTTAAGATCAGAACATTCAGGAGTACTCGCATGGACATCAAGGCGCTGGCGTATGTGGGATTTGGATCCACCAACCCGCTGGAGTGGCTCCAGTTTGGTACCGACGTCTTAGGCATGATGCCGGCGCGAGCCGTTCCTGGTGCAGGCTGGGGACCGCCCACGGTGCCACGACCCGCCAGTGAGCAAACCGGTATCGGTGCAGATGGATCGGTGTATCTCAAGATGGACGAGCGCCAGTGGCGCATCGCTGCGCACCCACACACAAAAAACGGCGCTCTGTTGTACATGGGCATGGAATTCGATGGGCCTGAGCCTTTCGCTGTCGCCTTAAAAGAACTCAAAGATGCCCGCATTGAGGTGACCGTCGGCACAGACCAAGAAGCGGCTGCACGGGCAGTCACCGCACTGGCCCGTATACGCGATCCGAACGGCGTATCAATCGAGTTATTTTATGGCCACACCTGTGACTATATGTTTCACTCGCCCCACTACGATCATCACTTCGTCGCTGGCCATCTAGGTGTCGGTCACATGAATCTGTTTTTACAAAAACAGCCTGAGTGCTTTGATTTCTACACCAAGGTGCTGGGCTTTCGCCTCTCGGATTACATTAGCTTTGGTCCCGGCGTGCGCCTACAGTTCCTGCGCTGCAATCCAAGACATCACAGCTTAGCGATCGTCGACCTAGGCGGCGTCACCGGTGTTCAGCACTTTTTAGTAGAGATGGCTGACATTGATATGGTCGGTCGAACCCTCGATCGAGCCAAGAAAGCCGGCTATAAGGTGGTCGCTACTTTGGGTCGTCACCGCAACGACGGCATGCTGTCTTTCTATATGCGCGGCCCGGGTGGCTTTGACGTAGAAGCCGGCTGCCAGGGCAAGCTATTGGACGAGACTTGGAGAGCCAACGAGTTCTGTGAGGGTGATCCATGGGGTCATGACGGCATCATTGATGCGATGGGCGAATCCTTAAAGGACATGGCGCAACAAAAATAACCGATGGTCAGCGCGCTTGCCTACGTCAGGTGGCGCGCTGCAGTTAGGTCAATTGGTAGCGCCCGTGAGCTGCAACGCACTGGCCATTTGCTCGCGTAGTTTAAATTTCATGACCTTTCCGGATGGCGTCAACGGCAAGCGATCAACGAACACCACGTAACGGGGCACTTTCCAGCGCGACACGCGCTCCAAACACCAGCTGCGGATATCCTCAGGTGTGGGCACTGACCCCGGCACCAAGACAACCACTGCGCACACTTCCTCACCGTACTTGACGTCCGGCACGCCCACCACAGCGACCGTACTGACATCGGGATGTTGCAGCAGCAGACCTTCAATCTCGATCGGCGATAGATTTTCGCCACCGCGTATAATCATGTCTTTCGAGCGGCCCACAATCGTCACAAAACCCTGTGGATCCATCGTGGCCAAATCACCCGAATGGAGCCAGCCTTCCGCATCAATGGTCTGAGCAGTTTGCTCTGGGTCGCGATAGCCCATCATACGACCAGGACCCTGATAGCACAGCTCCCCGCGCACCCCATGCGGCACGATGCCGCCCGCTTGATCAACCAGCTTAATGCTCACACCTGGGGCTGCCACCCCACAGGTCGTTGCTTTTTTCTCAACAGGATCATCCGCTGAGGTACTTGAGGTAACACCACAGGTCTCGGTTTGGCCATACCCATTAATCAGCTGTGCGCCAAAGCGCCGCTCCCATATGGGGATCAACTCGACCGGCACTTGGGCGCCACCAATGATCAGCAGCTGCAACGCGGACAGATCTCGCTGTGCAAAACTCGGATCATCCAGCATGGCGATCACCATAGTCGGTACACCGGCAAATACCCGACAGCGCTCTTGCTCCAGTAGCTCCAACGTCCGATCCGCTTTAAAAATTCGTACTGGCAGCGTGGTCGCACCGATCAAGGCAGCACCTGGCGTGAAGACACCCGAACCACCCACGTGAAACAGCGGAAATGCACTGCACACACGATCTCCCGACTCAATGCCATAGCGTCGATGGGCATTGAGCGCCGATGTGACGATGGCATTGGAGGACAGCTGGGCGGCTTTCGGATTGCCCGTCGTCCCTGAGGTGTACTGAATCATGAATAAACGATCGGGATCGACTACCGGAAAATCACGCGTATCTGATGCCCCCGCCATCAGTGCACGGACTCCGTTAGAGAAGGAATAAATACCCAATAAATTCGGCAATTGCGGCGCCACAGCCTCAATCACGGACCGCAGTTGCACACCACTGACCTCATCCGCATGAAAAATGCAGCGCACCTGCACGACGTCTAAGGCATATAACAGCTCAGCCTGCTTATAGAGCGGATTTAAAGTCACAATGACCAAGCCCGCCCGCGAGATCGCGTACTCAATGAGTATCCACTCCGGATAACTGGGGCCCCAAACCGCCACTCGATCACCCACTTGATACCCTAAGGACAGCAAGCCAGCAGCTAGCTTCGAGACCTGCTGATCAAGCTGCTGGTAGGTCAGTCGTACCGCGTCCAGCCCGGGCTCTGGCGCTGAGACCACCGCCTCCCGATCAGGCCACTGTTTCGCCGCACGCCGCAAGGCATCCGACAGCGTGAGACCAAGGCTCTGAGCCTCGGCTGACTCAGCCATCCACACCGACCGATCAGGATCAGGACGCAGCACACTCATGGGTTCACACCGCTTAAGCACATAGGCCACACTGTATCGTCGAGCGCACGCCGCGTCACCCCTAAGCGAGCGCTCAATGTGACATCCGACGTCTAAAGAACAAGACGGGCACAATTCCGTTATAGTGACTGCCTTGGGAAAATTAAGCCATCGATCCATCGCGCGGAGTGCACCTCTCATGACGACCCCCAATAAACCATCTGGTGTGCAGGCATTCATTGCCGATCACTTGGCGCGTTATCTGGCCACCGACGGTGAGGACGGATATTGGCTCGACGCCAGTCTCTTCGGTGGCACCGGCAAGTTACCGAGCCTGCTACTAACCACCACCGGTCGAACATCTGGAAAACTCATCACCACACCGATGATCTTCAGAGCCTTTGGCGCAGACACCCACCCCGCTTATATGGTGGTGGCCTCCAAAGGCGGCGCTCCGGATGCGCCCAACTGGTATCTAAACCTGCAGGCCAATCCACAGGTGACCGTGCAAATCAAAGCCGACAAGTTCAAAGCCACGGCGCGCACTGCCAACACAGAAGAACGGGCAGAGCACTGGCCTAAACAGGTTGAGTTCTTCCCAGGCTTTGCGCGCTATCAAAGCAAAATCGAGCGGGAGATTCCGCTCGTGATTTTAGAAAGGGTATAGCAGAGAAACAGCACCGAACGCCTGCAACGGTTGGCTCTGGCGCGACCGCTTACGCGGTGAGGTATTTGACGATGGTGCTCGAAAGACTGCCAATCATCTGCTCATCGGTGAGCTTTGGTGATGGATCTTCGAGATGCGCATCAATCACGCCGACACATAGGTAAGTCGACACATGAGTCGCTGTTTCAATATCAGCCACCTTAATTTCATCGCGGTGGTTGGAGAAAAACAAATACGTCGTTGAATACAGAAACATCTCAGGCTTCAACTGCTCCGAATCCTGACATACCTGCGTCGCCTCGCGAGGCAGTCTCCGAACGAGGAATACACTCTTTCTCCTCAGTTCCAATACCAAACGAATCAGCTCAACCATACATTCGGCCAGCGGCCTGTGCATTGCTGTCAGCATGAACTTTCGAACCGGTTCGCTGTTATTGACGACCAAGGTTTCCACGAGTGCTGCGACAATGGCTTCCTTTCGGGGGAAATACTGATACACCGTGCCGATGCTCACACCTGCTACCTGTGCGATGTAATTAGTGGTCGCGTACTCATAGCCTCTAGTCAATATGATTGACTCAGCAGCCTGCAAAATACATTCGACCGTAAATCGAGCGCGCGGTTGCTTTGGAATCTTAGGCGACGAAGCAGACGCTTCTATTCCCTGATTTGATTTCCCTGCTTTTGCTTTGACACGGGATTTGGTGATTGCGACACCAGCATCATTCGGTGCTGCCATCGTATCGTATGAGTGAGCCAAATCGCCCGCACTCAGTGGGCCCGCGTTGGCAATACGCGGTGCTTTGACTTTACGCAATGAAGACACGCCAGCAGCCATAAAATTTCCTAATCAACCAGGCATCATAACGATCTATTTGGTGAGGTATTTGATAATCGCACTCGATAGATGTTCAATCATCTGCTCATCGGTGAGCTTAGGCGATGGATCTTCAAGATGTGCATTAATAACGCCCACGCATAAATATTCCGACACATACATTGCCATTTCGATATCGTCGATTTTGATTTCGTCGCGATGATGAGTAAAAAAAGCATGAATAGTGGAGTACAAAAAGGTTTCGGGCGTCAACTGCTCTGAGTCTTCACCTATCTTGGTGGCATCACGAGGCAGTCGCCGGAATAAAAAAGCGCTTTTTTTCCGATTATTTAGCACCAAACGAATCAGTTCCGGCATGCACTCAGCGAATGGCCTATGCATCGACGCCAGCAGATACTTGCGGACAGGCTCCGTGCTATTGACCACCAGATTTTCAAGCAAGGCAGCCACAATCGCTTCTTTACGAGGGAAGTACTGATACACCGTGCCAATGCTCACGCCCGCTACCTGCGCGATGTAATTGGTGGTGGCGTATTCGTAGCCTTTCTTTGAAATGATTAATTCAGCAGCCTGCAGGATGCAGTCAACAGTCACACGCGCACGAGGCTGCGTGGGCGCCTTACGCTTCGAGGTGGTCTGTTCCAATGCCTTCATATATATCCTGGCTCCGCCCTACCGATCGGGCCGACGGCCTATCGTCTTCAAGCACCATCGCCATTCGGCCATCGGGCAGGTTGTGAAAGCGCTGTTTCAAAAGGACCACGCCAGACAATACCCTAGCCCGCATGGACAACTTGAGCATGACAGATCAGCTACCATTTGTTAATAAGCCCGCGCTCCCCCACGACGTATTAAAACAACACGCGCACCTAGGGCACCGGCCTTACAAGGGCGTTTGGCGGTCTGGTAACACCGAGAAATCGCAAGTGAGACCGGACCTTAGACCGCTTAGGGCGCTGACGGCTCTGCTGGTGTTTTGAGCCGAGGGGTTGGATCTGACTCCTCAGTCACGAGCGGCGCGCGCTCGTTTGATCAAGGCGCGTGTCTCATCAGTCACCCAGCCGGTGACACTCGCGTGCTCCGGCGATTCCATCGGCGCATCAAAAATATCAGCCAAATCCGCGCGCACGAGGGCGCGTGTCTTTTGATAGGCCTGAACGGGTAAGGCCGCAAGCTCATGCGCCAGTTCGAGTGCACGCGCAATGACCTGATCCGGCTCTGACAGCTCATCGACCAGCCCACACGCGAAGGCCTGATCGGAGGCCAACATGAGGCCCCGTGTCAGCATCGAGGCGGATTGGGTGATGCCCACTAAGCGTATCAGGCAGCGATAGAGGCGCTGGCCTGGATAGAGACCGACCTTCACTTCGCTGAAGCCCATCCGGAACTCGCCACGCGCCATGATGCGATGATCACACAAGATCGCGAGTACAGCCGCACCAGCCGGGCACTGACCGGTGATCGCTGCCACCACGGGGAATGGGGAACGCACCAATCGCACCTGCAATGCACGAAAAGCCAATACCAAGGCGCGTACCGACTCATCGCTCTCAACGACCTCACGGACATCAAGCCCTGCCGAGAACACACCCGGCAGACCCGACAACACGACTGCCCGTAGTCGCATAGGATCCATCGCCAAATCTTCAGCCGTCCGCAGTGCCTCGTCGAGAGCCTCCACCAAGCGGCGGTTGAGCGCATTGACAGGAGGCTGCGCCAATCGCACCTCCCGCACCAAACCATGATCAATGATCTCCAGCATGAGTCTTGACACCTCTGTGAGCCCGCCTCGCTATAGTGATGACTCTGGCGCGGCACAGCAAGCGCACAGGGCACGCGCACCCGGCCCCTCTGACACCCAACCATCTGATCGACCTTCCGCGCGCATGTCGCCTTAAAACCGTAGCAAACACAAGGCATTGACGGATCCACAGGCCAAGGAAGCGAGTTAATTTCGAGCGCTGATCGGTGCTACAGTCAGCCCATCGGCCTAATGCCAATTGACTGAGGAAAAACGGATGCTGACCGGGAAAGTGGTGGTGGTGACAGGTGCTGGCAACGGCGTCGGTGCGGAAATTGCAAAGCTCGCTGCCCGATATGGCGCGCAAGTGGTCGTGAATGACGCCGGGGTATCCACATCCGGCGAAGGACGCGACCCGACGGTTGCTAAGAGCATGGTCGCTGAGATCGTCGCCAAAGGCGGCAAGGCCATTGCCAGTGTCCGCGATGTGGCGGACTGGGACGATGCGCAGGGCATCATTCAAGATGCCATCGATGCCTTTGGTCGCGTGGATGCCGTCATCAATAATGCAGGTGTCGTACGCGATGCCATGTTCCACAAGATGACGAAAGAGGAATTTGACTTCGTCGACAGCGTTAACCTGCGTGGCGTTTTTTACGTATCACGTGCCGCCGCACCGTATTTCAAAGAGCAAAAAAGTGGTTGTTACGTCCACATGACCTCAACCAGTGGTCTGATTGGCAATATCGGTCAAGTGAACTACGGCGCCACCAAAATGGGTGTGGTGGGTTTATCTAAGTGCATCGCGATGGACATGAACCGCTACGGGGTCACCACCAACGTAATAGCCCCGTTTGCCTGGACACGCATGGTAGCGACTGTCCCCGAGACACCTGAAAACCAGCGGCGCTTAGAAATGGCGCGACGACTGAAGCCTGAGAAAATCGCCCCCATGGTCGTGGCATTGGCAAGTGACGCAGGTCGCAACACCACCGGACAAATCTTCGGCGTCCGTAACAACGAAATTTTTCTATTCAGTCAACCAAGACCCATTCGCAGCGCCCACACCGCGGAGGGTTGGACGCCAGAAACGGTCGTTGAGCGTGTCCTCGCGTCCTTCCAACCGAGTTATACGTCGCTTGAACGCTCCAGTGACATCTTCAGCTGGGATCCAGTGTAAGCCTTTTAGGCTCACCATCCGCCAGTCGATATGAACCTGCAAGCGCTACAAAATCATCAGTTCCCAAGCCAGCGCTTCACCTATAGCGCAAAGGACACGGCCCTGTATGCGCTCAGTGTTGGCGTGGGCAGCGACCCACTCGATACCCACCAGCTACGTCTCGTCTATGAAAAGACGCTGCAGGCATTGCCCACCCTCGCGTCAGTGATTGCTATGCCAACACCGTGGGTTCGAAACCCAGCCTTCGATGTGCATTACGCAAAACTATTACACGGTGAACAGACCTTAACCATCCATACACCGCTGCCGGCGAGCGCTGAGGTGCAAGCCCACTATCGAGTGATCGCGGTCGATGACAAAGGCGCCGACAAAGGAGCGCTACTGCATTTTGAGCGAGCCATCTCCGATGCCGCCACCGGTGAGGCTTTATGTACGGTGACCTCATCACTGTTTCTACGCGCTGATGGGGGATGCGGTGGTTTTGGCACACCGCCAGCCTCAGCACCCGCGGCACCCGCACACGCGTTCTCAGGCACGCCGGACTTCACCGATGAGCTCACCACTGCTGTGAGCTCTGCCTTGCTGTACCGACTCAATGGCGATCTTAATCCGCTCCATATTGACCCGGCAGCCGCCACCGCTGGCGGTTTCGATCGGCCCATTCTGCATGGCCTATGCACCTATGGAGTGGCAGGATACTTGTTAGTCCGAACCGCGTGCGATCACGACCCAATGCGACTGCGCGCGCTCAACGTGCGTTTTAAGTCGCCGGTCTATCCAGGTGAAACCATTCGCTTAGAGGCTTGGCACGGACCGGATGGTATTTATTTTCAAGCGGTCGTCCCAAAACGCAAGCAAGTCGTTCTGAGCAACGGTTTTGCTCGCATCCAATGACAACCTCTCCTGTACTGGCCGCCCCGTTAACTCAAATGCCTTATGCGACCAATGTCTTTCCTATCACAGCGCACCTGACGGAGTCACTGAATGTCTGACCGTGGAATCAAATCATATGCCGCGTACATCCCACGACAGCGCATGGATCGTGCCGCTATCGCCGCCGCGCACGCCTGGGCCATGCCTGGCTTAAAAGCTGCCGGCAAAGGTGAGCGTGCATTTTGTAGTTGGGATGAAGATGCCATCACCATGAGCGTCGATGCGGTACGTGCCTGCTTAAAAAGCCCACTGGCCAACGCAATCGGCTCGCTCAGCTTTGCCTCAACCACCGCACCATTCGCCGATCTACAAAACGCGAGCGTCATTGCAGCGGCCTCTGGACTGAGCGCTCACCTCTCATCTTCAGACGTGGGTGGCTCACTACGTGCAGGCACGTCCGCGCTGATTCATGCACTGGAGTCGACTAACGCTACGGACTCAATGGTGGTCGCAGCAGATAATCGACGCGCTAAACCGGCGAGTCCGCAGGAGATGCAATACGGTGCCGGCAGTGCTGCCGTTCGCACGGGCACAGGCGATCTGATTGCACGCTATCTGGGTAGCGCCAGTGCGGTCAGTCAGTTTGCCGATCATTTTCGCAGCAGCGGGCAATCCTATGACTACCACTGGGAAGAACGCTGGGTTCGTGACGAGGGTTATCTCAAGATTGTCCCGGAAGTCGTTGAAAGACTCTTTAAGAACACGGGCGTATCGGCGGCACAAATCGATTATTTTTGTCTCGCAGCCACCATCTCAGGCGTCGCACCGGCGGTTGCCAAGAAACTGAAGATCCGCCCCGACGCCGTAGTGGACAACTTAGCCAGTCGCTGCGGTGACAGCGGCGCTGCGCATCCGTTAATGATGCTCGCGCTCGCGCTTGAGACCGCCAAGCCCGGACAGCGCATCCTCGTTATCGGCTTTGGAGCAGGCGCTGATGCGCTGCTGTTTGAAGCCACCGAGGCGTTGACGTCCTACCGCTCAGCTGCGACCGTCAGCGATCAGGTGGCGCGTGGGGTCACGGACAAGAATTACACCAAGTTATTGTCGTTCAGCGGTGAGCTTGAGCTCGATTGGGGTATGCGCGCGGAGTTTGATGCAAAAACATCGCTTACCCAGCTGTATCGTTCTAGCGATCAAATCATCTCTTTTATCGGCGGTCGGTGTACGGCGTGCGGCGCGATCCAATTCCCGCGCATGTCAGCCTGCGTCCAATGCGGCTCAGATGGCGCCCTCGCGCCGACCCCACTGGCCGATGAAGCGGCGAAAGTCGCCACCTTCACAGCCGACTGGCTACAGTACTATCCAGCGCCACCACTCTATGTGGGTCTAGTGCAATTCGACAACGGGGCACGCACTTTGATGGAAATGGTAGACATCGTGCCAGACAAGTTTGATGTGGGCCTACCGCTTCGTATGGTGTTTAGAATCAAAGAACGCGACGGACTACGTCATCATCATCGCTACTTTTGGAAAGCAACGCCGGTAGGCTGAGCCCGTTTAAGGAATCATTATGGCAACTGGCATTAAAGACAAAGTCGCGATCATTGGCATGGGCTGCTCCAAGTTTGGAGAGCGCTGGGATTGCGGGACAGAACACCTGTTGAACGAGGCGTTCCAAGAAGCCCTGCTCGATGCGGGCATCGAAAAAAGCCGCATCGGCGCAGCATGGTATGGCTCAGCCGTGGATCGCGTTAATGTCGGCACCTCCGCCATTCCCGCCGCGACCGCATTGCGTCTGGGGGGCATTCCCTTCACGCGGGTCGAGAACATGTGCGCGACGGGGACGGAGGCGCTTCGCGGTGCAGCCTACGCAGTGGCAGCGGGTGTGGTGGATATTGCGCTAGCCATCGGTGCAGAAAAACTCAAAGACACCGGCTACGGCGGGCTACCCATCGGCACGCGAGGCACACTGAATGATTTAGTGCTACCGGCCACATCAGCGCCAGGCGGATTCGCGCAGCTAGCGGCGGGTTATCGCGCGCGCTACGGGGTGTCGAGACAGGATTTAAAGAATGCCATGGCACGCGTGTCATGGAAGAGCCATCAGAACGGCGCTAAAAATCCTAAAGCCCATCTACAAAAAGAAGTAGACCTTGACACCATTCTCAACGCACCACTGATTGCCGATCCACTGGGCATTTACGACTGCTGCGGGGTGAGCGATGGCGCTGCGTGTGCAATCGTCACGACGCCTGAGATCGCGCGCTCCTTAGGCAAGCGGGATATGGTCACGATCAAGGCACTACAGCTGTCACTGAGCGCCGGTGTTGAGATCGGCACCGCAGATTGGGACGGCAGCTACGTTCGAAATACGCGCATAGCGGCGCAAAAAGCCTACGCGGAAGCGGGTATTCGCAATCCTCGCAAAGAAGTCAGCATGATGGAAGTACACGATTGCTTCTCCATCACCGAACTGGTGACCATGGAAGACCTAGGTATTTCGTCTGATGGTGGCGCGGTGAAGGACATTATGGATGGATTTTTTGACGCGGATGGCGGTGTGCCCTGTCAGATCGATGGCGGTCTTAAATGCTTCGGTCACCCCATCGGCGCCACAGGCCTTCGAATGGCTTATGAAAATTATCTGCAACTACTCGGTCGCGCAGGCAAACGTCAGTTGAAAAATCCTGTGATCGGTCTGAGCCATAACTTGGGTGGCGTGCCTTACAACTGCCTTGCAGCGATTGCTATTCTTGGGTTGGCGTCACGTTAATATCCAACAATATCGAGTCAGGTGGCTGGAGCTTGCGTGATGACTGATCTCCCTAGCATCGTCAAGTCATGGATCGGGACTGCGGTCGTCGTCGTCGAGCGGACCGTCACGGTTGAAAAAGAATCCTGGCTCGGCTTTTGCGCTGCCATCCAGGATGGTAATCCACTGTATTGGGATGAATCCTTCGCCCAATCACATACGGAGCGCACCATCGCTCCCTTCGCGATGCTGCCCAGCTGGGGCAGTACGCACCCTTGGTACCCCGGCAAGCAAAGCGATGGCATCCGTGCCATGGAATTGCATTTCATGCTGAAGGAGGCGCTTAGCTACCCCAATGGCATCGTCACCAGCGTAGAGATGGCTTATCACGAGCCGGTGCGCGCGGGGGACTCGGTGCGAGTAGAGCAGATTTTACGATCCGTGAGCGATGAACGAGCGACCCGACTAGGGCCCGGCAGGGATTGGACCATCGAGGTGGTTTATCGCCGGCAGGATCACGTGCTGCTGGGCTTAGAGACCATGTCATTCCTAGGCTATCGCCGCAACTAAGCCCAAAGGATCGACCATGAACCCTAACCTGGCTCTACACGCCCCATTGCCCACCCGACGCATCGAGGTGACCACTAAGTCCATCATCATGGGTGCGGTGACGAGCCGCGATTGGGCGCCATTACACCACGATGTGGTGTGGGCGAAGACCGAGGGCAATCTGCCTGACATCATCATGAACAACTACACCCAAGCAGGACTGATCAATGCCTATGTGACGGATTGGTCAGGGCCAGCCGCTCGGGTCGGTCGTTTGCGTTTTTCCATGCGAAGCCCTATTTGCCCAGGCGATGCCTTAGAGCTGTCCGGCGTGATTGAAGCCATTGAGCCTGAACCTGAGCTGATCTGGGTGAGTCTTGCGATCGAGTTAACGGTCGGTGAACGAGTGGCCACTCGATCAACGGTGCGAGTAGCCTTGCCGGCCAGCGAGCAGTCCCCCTCGCTGTGGCATCGTCAAGCCGGTGCGTGGAAGCCCTGACAGCCGAACACGGTCGATGACAAACCTCCCCTATGAAAGCCATCCTCTGCCACGCCTTCGGTCCGATCGACACACTGCGCTACGAAGACACCGACGATCCACTGTGCGGGCCCGGCCAAGTCCTCATCGAGGTCATGGCGGCCGGCGTTAACTTCCCCGATGCCCTGTTGGTACGCGGTGAGTACCAAAGCAAACCGCCTCTTCCCTTCATTCCAGGTAGCGAGGTCGCGGGCTTTGTTAAAGCGCTCGGTGTGGGCGTGCAAGGATTGAGCGTCGGTGATCGCGTCGCTGCTTTTTGCGGCACAGGAGGCTATGCCACTCAGGCAGTCGTACCTGCCTCTCACGTCTTTCCGCTACCCGCCCAAGTGCCTTTCACCACCGCCGCCGGCATGGTGGTGACCTACGGTACGTCGTATCACGCTCTGAAGGATCGCGCGCAGCTTTGCTCAGGCGAGCGGCTGCTGGTACTCGGCGCCGCTGGCGGCGTTGGTCTGGCAGCCGTTGAACTCGGCAAGCACCTAGGTGCTACCGTCGTCGCCGCCGCCTCGACGCCCGCTAAACTGGCCATCGCCACGGCCCATGGGGCGGATGACGTACTCGACTACAGCACCGTCGACCTACGCACTGAGCTCAAACGGCGCTTTGCAAAAGGGATCGACGTCGTAGTCGACCCGGTGGGCGGCGACTTCAGCGAGGCGGCGCTTCGCAGCCTCGCTTGGGCCGGTCGCTATCTCGTAGTCGGATTTACGGCTGGACGGATTCCAGCCATTCCAAGCAATCTCTTACTACTCAAAAGTGCAGCCCTGTTGGGTGTGCTATGGGGTGCCACGCTTAAAGCTGACCCGATACAACAGGCAGCCAACCTACAGATACTCTTTTCGTTAGTAGCCAACGGCTCACTCACGCCTTTCATTGAATCCGTACAGCCACTGAGTGAGGCCCCGACTGTGCTGACACGACTGATGTCGCGACAAGTCACCGGCAAAATTGTCTTGTCGATGAGCGCCTAAAGGACCCAATCGGTCCGATCAATACTAACGCGGCTTGAAAGTGATCGGTACGTCGCAATAGCCCTGCAGGAATTCCGTAAAGGTGCGTTTACAGCGATCCATCTGCACCTCATACTCAGGGATCGCCGCCATAATTTCCTCTAGGATCACTCTGCCCTCCATACGCGCGAGGTGCTGACCTAAACACGCATGAATGCCGGCACCGAACGACAAGGTACGACTCGGCCGACGCGAGATCTGAAACTGATCTGCATCTGGAAACTCTCGCTCATCACGATTAGCCGAAGCGAACAAGAAGATCACATTCTGTCCGACCTTAATCTTCTCACCATGCAACTCATGATCCACAGTCACCCGACGCCCAAGCACGTTGGTCGGCTGATCGTAACGGGCGGTCTCAGCAAAAGCATGCGGAATTAAACCACGATCCGCGCGAACCTCTGCGTATTGCTTAGGGTGCTTAGCCAGATAGTAAATCGTGCCAGCCGCAGTCAGCGCCACCGTATCTGATCCTGTGATCACGAGCGAAAATATAGTGAAAAATACTTCGTCATCGCTGGCCAGTTGCCCGTCCATCGGCGTTGTCATAAAGGTGTGGATATGAGTGCCCGGTGGCGGCAGTGTCACGCGGAACTGACGCACCAGTCCCATAATAAACGCATGCAACTCTCCGAACGCCTGCATGCCTTGTGGGGTCATGCCTTTCACGCCAGGTTCACGATAAAACCAGATATCTAGCAGCGCTCGAATGTGCGTGATGTCGGGATACGACAGGCCGATAATGTCAGCAATGGTGTACAAAGCGACTTTGGCGGAAAAGCCATAGATCTCTAACTCCCCTCGCTCTAAATGCGGCGCCATGAACTCTCGAGTGCGCGCGCGGAACCGCTCCTCTAATAACGCTGCTGACGTTTTTCCATAGGGGGGATTCAGCAGATTTCGTCGGCTGGTGTGCGCCGGTGGATCCATAAAAACAAAAGCAGACGGCTTAGGGCCCTCCGTGATGAGCGCATCGATCGTGGTGCCCATCGTTGCGGTGTAATGGGTTCGATCCATGCTGGCGTGCATCACATCCTCAAAGCGCGACAAGGCCCACATGTTTAAGTGCTCAACAAAGTAAGCGGGCGCTTCATCACGCATGCGCCGAAAAGTTGGCCATGGGTTAGCCAAGAACACTTCGTCGTGGGGATCATAATAATTAGGCACGGCGGATATCCCGTTAGATGAGGGCTGCCAAACCGTCAATCGGACGGCGTCTGCAGCTGGTTGTCAGAGCCAATGCAGCCACCCCATCCTAGGGTGCACGCCGACTCAGTTTATACTCGTTTAGGCAGTCGTCTCGGCCATCGACTAGGGTGACGCGACGATTTTTAAATTAGATAAAATACTGAGATTATTCAGATACTTATGATTTTTTACCTTGCTGCCGCCGCGGCGCCAAGCCAACACCGCCGAAGCGTGCGGTATGAGTACCAACTGAGTACCCGCAACGCCATGATTCACCTAGCAAGCTCCGGCCGCCGAACCGATCACACTGGGTGAGATGGCCGGATCTAACTCGGACCACCGAAACGGATAGATGTTATGGATTTTGACTTCAGCGCCGATGAAAAACGCTTTATTGAGGAAGTACGTGCCTTCCTCCGCGAGCAGGCCTTGCTACCCGATGCCGCCGATGTGATGGCACCCAATCGTGATTCAGACTCAATGCTCTCCGATACGCCCGCACGTCGCCGATTCAACCGTGAAATGGCCAAACGCGGCTACCTCGGTATGTCGTGGCCTAAGGAATACGGTGGCAGTGAAAAGAGTGGTATCTACGAGTATCTACTCAATGAAGAATTGGCGCGGGTCGGCGCGCCGCTCATCGGCAAAGGCATCGGCATCGTCGGCAAGACATTGATCCGCCATGGATCAGACAAATTAAAAACCGAGTTTTTACCGCAGATCCGAAACGCAGAGATCGAATTCGCACTCGGCTACTCAGAGCCCGGTGCTGGCTCTGATCTGGCCTCACTCAAACTGAAAGCGGAACGAAGCGGTGACGGCTGGCTGTTCAATGGACAGAAAATATGGAACACCTCAGCGCATTTTGCCGATTGGTATTGGCTGGCGGCACGAACCGATACGCAAGTTGCCAAACACAAAGGCATCAGCTTATTTCTCGTACCGATGAATCAGAAAGGTATTACGGTCTCCGCTATCCACACACTCGGCGAACACCGTACGAATCACGTCTTCCTCGATAACGTCTGGGTGCACGACGATTACCGTGTCGGAGAACTGAACAAAGGTTGGACCTATATCTCAGAAGCACTCGATTTTGAGCGCTTCACCATTTACCCATTCAGCCCACTCGAAGCCAAACTAGAACAGATGTGGACGCACGTCAAAAGCACTCAACGCAATGGCAAACCATTAACTGCCGTACCCGAGATACGCCGCCAAATGGCGCGCCTGGTGGCCCAAGTGGAGACCGCGAAAATGCTCCAACGCAGCGTTATTTTCTCAGCCTCACAAGGCGGCGTTCCAACCGTCGAAGCATCGATGTGTAAGCTGTACACCACCGCGCTCTCGCAACGGCTAGCGAATACCATGATAGATATCCTCGGTGCAGACGGGCTGCTACATAAGTCCTGGCCCGATGCACCTGATGGCGGTAAGTGGGAGTGGCTCTATCGCTCCAGTGCGCTAGAGACCATCGGCGCAGGCACCTCAGAGATCCAGAAAAACATCATTGCACGCCGCGGTCTCGGCCTTCCTTTAACGAACTGAGTGAGCTAACGCACGTGATCTCTCTCTGTGAAATCCTAGTGCCAAGGAAGCCACCATTCAGCTTCCGCTCACACCACGCAGCACCGGGCGTGTCTACTCATTTTCTGCGGAGTCTTGTCTGATGGATCTTATTTTTAGTGAAGAGCAGCAAATGCTGCGCGATATGACTCGTCGCCTGTGCGAGGACTTCGCTCCATTGACCGTACTCAGACAATTGGAAGGCACTGAGCCTGGTTACTCCGACGATTTTTGGAAAGCGCTGATCGACGCCGGCATGTCGGGTCTTACCATTGCCGATAAAGATGGCGGTTTAGGCTTAGGCGCGACTGAGATGATGATCGTACACGAGGAGTTTGGCAGAGCACTGGCATTCTCACCCCATTTTGTGAGCTCAGTGCTCGCGGCTCACCTCATCAGCACAACCGGCAACACCGCTCAGCGCCAGCGGTGGCTCCCGTCTATTGCCAGTGGACAATCGATTGTCAGTATCGGCAGTCTGGAGCCACAGGGCGGGCATGAGCTATCAGATATCCAGTGCTCAGCGAAGCGCACCGCCACCGGCTATCGCCTATCCGGCACGAAACACTTCGTGGCCTATGCCGCCCGCGCACACGCTGCTGTGATCTTGGCCCGCGTCGGCACAGCCACAGATGATGTGATCGCCCTACTGGTTGATTTAAAAAGCCCTGGTGTTTCGATCCAATATCAGCCTAATCACGCGCGCGAAGCGGTCTACCAAGTCACCTTGCGGGACGTTGATGTCTCTATTGAAGACGCGCTCAAAGATGGCCAGCCCATGGCGACTGAATGGCAAGATGCCATGTACAGCGGGTTAATCGCGTTGGCCGCCCAAGCGGTCGGCGGTGCTGAACGCGCGCATGCGATGGCAGTGGAGTATGCCAAAGTGCGCGAAGCCTTCGGCAAACCGATTGGCTCATTCCAAGCAGTTGCCCACAGCCTAGCGGATGTGGCTGTCGACATCGAAGGCTGTCGCATGCTGGTTCGTCAGGCTGCCTGGGCTAAGGATAGAGGTTATGACTTTCACCGCGTCGCCGCCATTGCGAAGCTACAAGCCTGCGAAATGTATCGCCGCACCGCGGGGGTGACCATCCAAGTTCATGGCGGCATTGGCTTCACCAATGACGCGGATCCCCAGTTATTTTTCCGCCGCGCCAAGCACTTGCAGCTACTGCATTGGGACTCGGACTACCTCGAGGAGCGTATCATCGAGATGGTACTGCAGGAGACGTCAGAGCTCAGCGCCCATGGGGCTAACGGATAACGCAGCGGGCGATAGAGGGATACCCATCCGTCCTAAAACCAGATACCGTTTACGCCTATGTCTGTCCCTCGACTGAGCTTTCTATGCTGACTTCTCAAGAGCCTGAGCACCTGACCCTATTGCGCGACACGTTGCGCCGGTTCATTGACAAGGAAATGCCACGAGATTTGGTCAGACAATGGGACCGCGAGGATCATTTTCCAAGTGACGTGTACCAAGGACTGGTGGATCTAGGCTTAACGGGCCTCACGGTCGCAGAAGAGTACGGCGGCAGCGGACGTGACATCACGGCGATGATCATGACCATTGAAGAGCTGTCGGCCCGCAGCATGGCGGTGTCCACCGGATACATACAGTCGGCGTGCTATGCCGGGCTTAACATTGCAGACGTCGGCAGTGAAGAGCAGCGCAGAACCTTACTTCCACGCGTTGCCACCGAAGGCCTTAAATTTTCTTATGGCTTCAGCGAACCGGATGTCGGCGCGGACATTGCGAGCGTGCGAAGCACGGCCGTTCGTCGTGATGGGAAAATCGTCATTAACGGACAGAAACGTTGGTGTTCTGGTGCAAAGATCGCCCAGTACATCTATGCCCTCGTGAGAAGCGGTCCGGTCGAAGACCGCTACAACAACCTATCTCTCATACTCGTCCCAACGGACGCGCCCGGTATTACCTACCAACCACAAGCCACCCTCGGTTTGCGTGGCGATGGCACCTACGACGTCAGCTTTGACCACGTAACCGTTAGAGAAGAGGACATCGTTGGCGGCCTAGATGGGTGGAACGCTGGATGGAAAAAACTGGTAGGCCCTGGCCTTAATGTTGAAAAAATCGAAGTTGCGGCGATGGCATTGGGCATCTCCCGCGCAGCGGTCGATGATGCGTGGACTTATGCACAGGATCGCAAGCAATTCGGCAAGCCCATTGCCTCTATTCAGTCTATCCGACACATGCTCGCGGACGTCAAAACAAAATGGCAGGCCTGTCACTTAATGACCTACCACGCTGCCTCCATCGTGGAGGCGAACCAACCAGCGGACGTTGCCACCGCGATGGCCAAGCTATTTGTGTGCGATACGGCGCGCGACATTGTCCTCACCTGCCAACAGATCATGGGCGCCTACGGCTACGCAGATGGCTTTGACATGGAACGCTATGTTAGAGACATCCTAGTCATGCCGATACTGGGCGGTTCTTCTGCCATACAAAAGAACAACATCGCCAATCGTCTGGGGCTTCCTCGATAGACCACAAGGCGAAGTCGATTGCTCAAGATCTGCAGACAGACACGTCAGCGTTGAGAGTGAAAAAAAGGAGAACACGATGACACCACAGCCGTCACCCCCCCGTTGCCTCGTCATTACTGGCGCCAGCAAAGGCATTGGACTCGCGACAGCGACCCGCTTTGCTGCGGCAGGCTACCAAGTGATCAATCTCTCCCGAACGGACACCTCCGTGCCAGGCGCGGTGCAGATGACCGTCGATCTCAGTAACCCTTCATCCATTGAGTCCATATCAAAACCCCTGCTCGCAGCAGTTGAGGGGTTCCCTGTTATAACCCTCGTCCACAATGCTGCGCTTCAGACCATGGGAAGCATCAAAGAGGCCGAAAGCGAACAGCTACGAGCTATGTTCGAGGTCAACGTGGTCGCTCCTGTGACACTCAATCAGATGCTCTTGCCCACCATGCAGCCCGGTTCGTCCGTGATTTATATCGGCTCAACCATGAGCCATCGTGCCACGCGCAATCTAACCGGCTATATCGCCACGAAGCATGCCACCTTGGGTTTGATGCGCAGCACCTGCCAAGACCTAGCAGGTACCGGTGTGCATACGTGCTGCATTTGCCCAGGCTTTACTGAAACCGAGATGCTCCGAAGCTTCGGCGGTGATGTGCTAAAGCATCTCGCGTCGTTAACCACTCAGCAACGCATTGCATCAACGAGTGAGATCGCCAATTTAGTGCATTTCGCGGCGGAGAACCCGGTCGTCAATGGCGCAGCACTGAACGCCGATCTTGGATTTATTGAGCCCTAACCCATCAGCTAATCCGTCATACGGCTACGCTTAAAAGGAACGCCGACATGTCATCAGATGAACAAGCGATTATGCATGGCCTCGGTCATTTCGCACGATTGATAGACGGCAAGTTGTGGGACCGCATAGGTGAGGTGTTTGCAGCCGATGTGAGCTTCCACTACGGGATCGGTGCAGACCAGCACGGCATTGAGCGCTTACGTGCGCTGTTTCAGCATTTTTTGGACCGATGCGGTGGAACGCAACATCTGCTGGGTAGCGTCATTTTAGATTTGGATGGCGACCAAGCGATCAGTCGCGCCTATGTTCAAGCGCGCCATCAGCGTCGTGATGACCTAGGGGGGCCGGTTCTCGATACGAGCGGCGAATATATTGATCGTTGGGAGCGGCGCCCCGAAGGCTGGCGTATCATCCGCCGCGACGCGAAATGGTTTACGTTCTCAGGAGATTTAAGCATCCTACCAAGCGTCGTGGACGCCTGATTAACTGCCGACCGTACTCGGCGGGCTCCTACGCAGAGGGTAGATTGGCGGAGCGGCACCGTTCCAACGGCCAGTGCTGATGGAAGCACGCAATACTGACGTTTGGCACCACACGCCATGGCCGAACACGTGTCGCCACTAGCGCCTCTTGGGAGCGGCTCTTTTTAACAATATGATTTAGCTCATATTATTCTCCATTCAATTCAAGCAACCCTGCTTAGTCCATAGCAGCCCATTCCGCAGCGCCCTCACACACAGCGCTTTTTTTCTTGTGAATATCTATTCACAATCTATTCACACTAAGTCACAATGTGGTCCATGTATCCGACGCTAACCGACACCGTGACCCGCCTCTTGATCTCGGAACCAAGCGGCCTCTCGTCACCAGAACTCAGACAGCGCCTGCGCCATCGAATCAGCCAGCCTACGCTTTGGCGTGTATTGAACACCCTGCGCAGTGAAGGTCGCATCGTCGTCACTGGACGCGCTCGTGCCACACGTTACCGTAGCGCCAATCCAACAGATCTCGCCACGCAACGAAGCTTGCATATGCACCGCGCCGTCGCACGGCGTCTTGCGCAAATGCCTACATTGCGGAAGGTGGCAATAGAGCGACTTGAGCAGCTACGCCGCATTAATCCACATGGACGGGCTTATCACGACCGGTGGGCGCGTGCGCTTGAAGGCTCTCTGCCGTCATTACTCAGACTCTTGACCGAAGAATCCGAATCAGCGTCTTCCTTACGTAAAGAGTCACCATTCACCACGCTCGTCACGCCGGCGGATAGACGGCGCGCATTCTATCTAGTTCGCTGAATTACTCACTGTGCGTCGTGATCAACTCCAACACGTAATCTTTGAGATTGGCACTCGGTTCGCGCTAACAGAATTCTATGTTATAGGCTCTGCCGCGATCCTCGCAGCGCTGCCAGAGCCACCACCCGGCGCACTAACAGCTACGAGAGACGTGGATATCATTCCACTGACAGATGATCAAAAAATCGCCGACCAAATTTCTTTTGTGATCGGCGAAGCAAGTGACTTTGACTTAGCCCATGGCTACTACGCTCAGGGTGTCTCGGAGGCAACACCGACCTTTGCGCCTCGTAACTGGAAGTCCCGAGCCATCCCAATTCGGGTAGCGCAATTTACAGCCTGGTGCATGGAACCAACCGACCTCGTACTCAGCAAACTAGGCGCCGCGCGTGAAAAAGACATCGAGTTCGCACACAGCGCTTCAAATCTACATCTTGTTACACCAGAAGGACTACTAGAGCGTCTTTCGCTCATTGACTGCACTCCGACGCAACGCACGCGCATCACCGAACGCGTGCATGCACTTAACGTACCAAGAGAGTGAAGCGCTAAGATTAGGGTAGTAGCCTAGGAATTTGACCCCTCAGCGTTTACCAGAAAACCTCAATCCCCAACCCCTAAAAGCACTTGGGGCGGCCAAAGCCGCCCCAAGGTTTCTCGAAACACCGACCAGCCTCAGCCCACTGCAGTTCGCTTCTTTTTCTCTGGGTCATCAAATGGCAGCGTATGCGCTATCGCTGGCCCCTTGACCGTCTTACCGCGGACTTCGAGTTTGGTGCCATGCACCGCCAATGGCGTCTCGATACGCATAATGGCCATCGATTTCTTCGTTAAGCTCGAATACATGCCGAAGGTAATGACACCGACCTTCTTGCCGGCCGAGTAGACCTCGTCACCTAAATCAGCCGCCACGTGACCATCGACTAACAAGCCAAAGATCTTGAAGCGCTCTTTGCCTTTTAAGCGCCAGTGCTGATCAGCACCGCGAAAGTCCGTCTTGCCCGGGCTCACTGTAAAATCGAGACCCAACTCCCACAGGGTGTCGCCGGGTGGGTCCTTATCAAAGGGATACATCTGCGACATGTCATAGGGGTAGAACAGCAAGGAGCTTTCCACTCGCAGCATATCGAGGGTTGAGAAGCAGGCAGGCACTATACCCATCGACTTCCCTTCGCTCAGGATGCTATCCCAAACAATACCCGCCTCCGCACCCTTCACAAAGATCTCATAGCCCCGCTCACCGGTATAACCGGTGCGCGAAATGGTCACGGCCGCACCAAACAAGGTCGCTGGCATGTGGTGGAAATATTTCAGATCGCGGACACCAGGCACATGCTTTGCAAGGAAATCAACCGCCACAGGGCCCTGTAAAGACAGATCATGCAGATCATCATCGAATAACAGCGCGGCATTACGACCTGTCACTAATGGTGCCAGTGTCTCATGCCCAGCACCGCTACCATGAACCACCATCCACGCATTGGGACCGGTACGGTACAAAACGCAGTCCTCGATGAAATGACCGGCGTCATTCAACATCGTGGCATAGGCAGATTTTCCTGGATAAATCTTATCGACATTGCGGCTAGTGGCGTACTGCAAAATAGCGGACGCGTGTGGTCCCACCAAGTGCAGCTTCTTCAGGCCAGACACATCCATGAGCGCTGCTTTAGTTCTAATCGCGACGTGGTGGTCGACCATATTGCTGTCATAGGTCCAAGCTGTCCCCATGCCGTTCCAGTCCTCGAGCTTTGAGCCCAAGGCCCGGTGTCGATCCCCTAAAACGGTTGTACGCCAACTAAGTGCCATCTTCCTACTCCTTCAATGAAAGCGCCCATCTGCGCTTATGTAAGTGTGAACAGTAAAACCAATCCGAATTTATTCCGGTGCGTTGCCTGACGTTGTCGGTGAACCATCATCCAGTGGGGCAAGCCAGTTCACGACATGATCTCGGTACCGTGTCAGCCCCTTATAATCGACCAGCGCAGGATGCAGGTCGCGTAGCGTGCGATGCGTACGCCGCGCCCATTTTGGAATGGTTGCTAGCTCGCGGATGCTGATTAAATAGCAACGGATACCAAAAAGCATCGCATTGCTACGGGGCAGCCGCCAAAGACCCTGCAACTCGACGCGGATATGCGCCTTATCCGCTACGTTATCTGCCGTAACGGAAGCGCGATCAGAGCCCCACCTTGGGTAGAACTCTGGCGAGGTATCAAGCCTAGGATTCACGGTCATCGTCCAGTTCAAGCGTCTGACTGGCTCATTGATTCGCAAATTAAGTAAAAACTTTAAGGCGCGATCGAACACGTTCAATTCATGCGCTAAAGGCACAGGGCCGTGCCATTCCTTAAAGCTCATGCCCATATCAAAGTCCATAGACCAGTCCGCAGGCGTTGTGACCATGCCCGCTTCAATATAAAAATCGCCATCGCGCTGGTCCATCACCACAAAGTCACCCTGCGCCTGGCGCGTAATGTAATCGAGCGGCTCACGTGGCAAGGTACTGGGATCACCGAACGTAAACTCATTCTTTATATTAAGTAACTTGTTATGCCAACTCCAACGATTACCCTGCTTGCTGAGCGAAAACTGCTCAGGGTAATCCTTCGACATATGATTCATCAGCAGTTCAAGCACATCCCACTGCGCACTCATCATATGCGGCAACGCTTGATAGCGTAGAGGATCTTCTTTTAGAACAATCTCTCGATCACGACATTCGCCAATGTAATGTTCATCGACATCAAACTGAAACTCTGTGATCGAGTCTTTCGGTCCCGGCACATGAGGCTCAATGTTGACCGAGTACATGTACTTGTCTTCAACAAACGGCAGCGGGAACCGACGAATGGCTCTAGGACTATTGGAATATTTAAAATCGTCGCGGAAAGTCTCATCCGTTTTGAACACAGCACTCATGATGATCTCCTGTTCCGACTACAGATCCAGTACCAAATTCTTACCATGCGCCCGTGAGACACACGGCATGATCAGGGTGCCAGAGGCTTTCTCTTCTGGCGACAAATAGTGGTCGTTATGGACTAACACGCCGTCGACCTCGAGTACGCGGCACTTGCATTCACCGCACACCCCACCGCGGCACAGATAAGGCGCATCCACACCGGCGTCTTCAATGGCCTCAAGCAAGCTCTGATCCGGCAGAACGCTGACTTTGACATTGGATTTCTTGAGAAACACATCGAAGGGGTCACCTACCGGAGGCGCACTAAACTGCTCCCAGTGGATATGACTCTCTGCCCAGCCGGCCGCACGCGCGCTGGCGAGCACCCGACCGATCATGGGAGTCGGCCCACAGACATAGACGTGCGTCCCCAAGGGCTGCGCAGCGACTAAGCCCTCAATATCGATCCGATGCTCGGCACTGTCGTGATAAATCCTCACACGATCTCCGTGGCGAGCCAGCAGACGATCAGCAAAGGCAGCATGGTCTGGCGCTCGCACGGAGTAGTGCAGCTCATAAGGTACCGCACCCATTTTAAGATCTTCTAGCTGTGCTGCAATCGCAGTGATGCCGACGCCGCCCGCGAATAACACGTGCTTGAGTGCGAGTTTATCGAGCTGAAATAGATTCACTGGATGCGCGATCTGCAGGGTCATCCCTACGGTTACGTGATCGTGCATAAACACCGATCCACCGCGCGACTGATCTGCACGCCGCACCGCAATCTCATAGGCACTCAGATCATTTGGTGAGCTGAGCAGTGAGTACGGATTTCGATAGACCCGGGTGGCACCTTTCATCACAACCACAACATGCGAGCCACCGGAAAAAGACGGCATCTGAGCACCATCAGCGGCTTTCAATACAAAATGCTTGATCAGCGGGGTCACCTGCGTGATCGCCGTGACTGTCACAGCAAAGGTGTGACTGTGGCTCATACAAACACCTCTTCGATCGGCGGCAACTCGCCTGGTACTTCAGCGTCAATCATGACGCCCATATACGCCGCCAAACGCCGTGAATAATGGTCGCGAACGACCAGCCAGCGCTGACAATCGACACACTGAACGATATTGGTGGTGACATCCTCGGTCGCAGCCCGACAGTGAATACAATGCACGCGACGCGCCGGAGATCCACACTCTTCTGCGCGAATCTCATCACGATTGAGGTTAAAGCGCGCCGCAATACGCATGACAAGACCCATGAAGGCTTCCGGGCCGGCGACATATAAGCGAGTGCCCATGATGGATGCTTTTAGGATCGTCTCAAATTCGGATAATAGCGATGCCGAATCCTTAAATAGCTGCACCTCACCCGCATCCGCGTGTCGCATCATCTCATGCATTGCCATCGACGCACTTTTATCGGTCACATACAAGAGACGACGAGAGGCCTTAGTGACACCCGCGAGCGTGCAGTCTGCCATCAAGCGCGTGAGCGGTTCGGCGCCAACGCCAAAACCCACCAACAGGTGAGTGCGCCCACCAAGGTCAGGCGCTAGCGGCGTATAGACCGGTTTACTCTTAATACCCCTAATTAACATGCCGACATCTCCCGCACAGCGCCTAAGTGCCCAGTGCTTGGTTAAAAGACTGCCAAATGGTGGGTGACATAAACGACGGCAACACCGAGCACCAAGACGACAAACGGCCAGATACCCGCTCGTGTCAGCGCCTTACCGTCCGCTTGAATCTCCAGATCAGCCACCATTTCTGGTGGGAATGCCCCTTTATCCTGCACGTAGTGCCGATAGACAAACACAGGGATAATCAAGGCAGCGAAACACAGGCCCGCCACTAACGTTCCTGAGCCATACAGGTCGGCGCCGAAGCCCATAAAGGCTAAATTGGCAAACGCGAACACGGCACCTATCCCCAGAATGATCGTCGGCGCTCGCCATGGCCGCTCCTGATTAGGGCGATCCACCCGATGCATCCAACCTGACTGCAGATTTAAGAAGTTAAATATCAGATAACCCACATTGGAGGCACCTAGTACAAATACATAGTCGGACATCATTAACAGAAGCAAATTGAAGCCCAAATTAGTCATGGCGGCGTTCACCGGCGCACCATTGGCATTCACCTTAGATAGATATTTAGGCAACCACCCATCGACAGAGGCCTGATACAGCGTACGCGATGATCCGGCCATAGACGTGATCAGCGCGAGCACCAACGCAATCAACAGCATGGCTACCACCGCGACACCGATGACCTTGCCGCCGTGCAACATATTGGCCATCACCGCAGCGACACCCATACCACTGTAAATGTCTGGCGAGAGCATGCCGCTATACACGGCAGGTGTCGTGATGGCACCCGCCGCATCTAATACCGCAGGCGTCTGCAGAGTGCCCATCCCAAGGAAACCTTGGAAAGAAAAAGGCACGAGCGAGAACACCACAAGACACAACAAGCCTGAGTAAAAGATTGCCTTAAACGTGTCTACCTTGGGATTCTTAAACTCACCCGTGTAACACACCGCCGTCTCAAAGCCGTAGGTTGTCCAAGCAGCCAAATACATGCCGGCCGCCACAACCGTAATACCGGCCATATTAAAGGTGCCATCCGCAACGGCACCGAGCTTGTCATGCACCAACGGCACCAGTGGGAACAGATTGGTATGCACCACATCGCCCGTGATGATGGGCACCACACCGATCAGCAGCAGAGGAATAATTGCCGATAGTCCCATGATTTTCGTGATGTTCGCTGAACGCAGAATGCCACCATCCTGGATCCACTTCACACCCAGCAAAATGAGCGCGCCCAGTACAAAAGTGGCGTTAAGACGCAAGGACAGCCCCGTCTTAATGACGGACAGATCCAAAAGCGTAATGTGCCAGGTATTGATCACCGCATCCGGCGTGAAAAATGCATTCAAAATATAGCCAGCAGCCAATCCCGAACCAATCGCCTGCACAGGCGACCAAGCGAACCAGTTACACCAAACAGAAATCGGGGCCACTATTTTGGAATAACGCACCCAAGCGATTGCGCCATACACCGAGGTACCGCCAGACTTATTTGGGAACAAGCCTGCGATTTCTGCGTACGTGAATGATTGAATAAATCCCATCAGGATGGATGCAATCCAGATCACCCACGACATCTTTCCAACAGTCGCTGCGACCGCACCAATGTTGAACAGCACGAGTGGTGGCACACCACTCGCCACCCAAAACGCACCTGTCCAGTCAATTCCTCGCTCGAGTCCGCTACTGCCGGCCGCCGCCTGATTATTATTGTCCGTTGTCATCAGTCATCCCCTGAAAGTAAGAGACTCGAGCTATAAGAATTAAGATTTAGAACAAGCCGATAACCTTACCCTGATCATCGATGTCGATCTTGTCAGCGGATGGGATCTTAGGAAGTCCTGGCATGGTCATCACATCACCACATACCATCACCACAAACTCCGCACCGGCCGCTAAGCGTACTTCCCGAACGTTGACCGTATGGCCGGAAGGGGCACCCCGTAGGGTCGGATCGGTTGAGAACGAGTACTGGGTCTTAGCCACACACACCGGATAGTGGCCGTAGCCTGAATCCTGCAGCAGCTTGATCTGAGCACGGATCTTGGCATCAGCCGATATATCCGCCGCACCATAGATCTTGGTGGCGATGGTCTTCATCTTGTCCCACAAAGGCATCGACTCTTCATACACAAAGGTCGCTTTAGCCGTGCTCTTCTCAATGACCTCAACCACCGCACGGGCGACATCCGCCGCTCCCGCACCACCCTCAGCCCAGTGACGGGCCAGAATGACCGGTGCGTTGTGCTTGGCCATCTTCTCCTTCAGAAGGGCCACTTCCGCATCCGTATCAAAGGTGAAGTGGTTGATCGAGATCACGCACGGCAGGCCGTAGTGGTTACGCACGTTGTTGACGTGACGCTCCAAGTTAGCAATACCCTTCTCAAGCGCCGCTAAGTTCTCGGTGTTGAGCGACTTCACATCCACCCCACCGTGGAACTTAAGGGCTCGGATGGTCGCCACAATCACCACCGCTGCGGGGTTTAAGCCCGCCTTGCGGCACTTGATGTCAATAAACTTCTCAGCGCCCAGATCGGCTCCAAAGCCGGCTTCTGTGACCACATAGTCAGCGAGCTTCAATGCGGTCTTGGTGGCCAGTACCGAGTTACAGCCGTGGGCAATGTTGGCAAAGGGGCCGCCGTGGATGAAGGCGGGGTTGTTCTCCAGCGTCTGCACCAGGTTAGGCTTCAGGGCGTCCTTCAGCAGGACCGTCATAGCACCCTGGGCGTTCAAATCACGGGCCAGCACCGGCTTCTGGTCGCGGGTGTAGCCAATCACGATGTTGCCTAGGCGGTTCTTTAAATCCGCAATCGAGGTGGCGAGACAAAAGATCGCCATCACTTCGGAGGCCACCACAATGTCAAAGCCATCTTGGCGGGGGTAGCCATTGCCTGGGCCGCCCAAGGACACGGTAATGTCTCTAAGCGCTCGGTCGTTCATGTCCATCACGCGCTTCCACGCGATCCGGCGCACATCAATCCCCAGCTCATTGCCGTGGTGAATATGGTTATCAATCAAGGCTGACAGCAGGTTATTGGCCAGCGCAATCGCGTTAAAGTCGCCGGTAAAGTGCAGGTTGATGTCCTCCATAGGAACGACCTGTGCATAACCGCCACCGGCCGCACCACCCTTCATGCCAAAGACCGGGCCTAAGCTTGGCTCACGCAGGCAAATCACCGCCTTCTTGCCAATCTTGTTGAGTGCATCGCCCAATCCCACCGTGGTGGTGGTCTTGCCTTCACCGGCAGGCGTTGGGCTGATCGCTGTCACTAAAATCAGCTTGCCATCAGGCCGTGACTTCAGACTCTCCAGAAAATCAAAGCCAATCTTCGCCTTGTAGTGCCCGTAGCTCTCTAAACTCGCTAACGGAATACCAATCTTCGCCGCTATCTCCGTGATCGGCTTTAACGTCGCTTTCTGCGCAATCTCAATGTCTGAAGGCACGAGCATTTCCCCTGATGACGACTCCGTACAGGAGCCTGTTAGCACTAAAAAATAGATCCATCAATATAGCAAATTTAGGCAGGCACTGAGGGCGCTGCGTCTTTGAAAGCGCGCAACTGGCGCCTTACCACCAACGCCTCGGCGTACATCGCGCACTCGCTGGGAGTAACCATTTGCAGGCCACCGGGCACCGTCATCTGAATACCGCACTCGGTCACTACAAAGTCCATCAAAATATCGTGCGGCTGCGGATCTGTGGTTTCTACGCGAGACAGCTCAAAAGCCAAAGCAATCGATAAGGGCTGTGGCTGGAGCGCGGCCAACGTGCGATCAAAAAACCCGCCGCCATAACCTAGTCGGTCTCCTTGCTTGCCTATACCCACCACCGGCACCAATAAAGCCGTCGGTCTAACCAGTGGCGTGCCGTCAGGAATCGGTAAATCGTAGGCCCCCTGTGTCATCGGACAATCAGGAAACCACTCACGAAACACCAAGGGTTGTGCTTTTGCAATGACGACGGGCAAGGCCGCTCGTGCGCCCTGCCCTAATAATTTAACCGCCAATGGCCGCGCATCAAACTCGGCCTGAAACGGCCAACAAATCCCCATTGCTAAATCTTTCAGAACAGGGAAGCCACTCATTAACAATGACTCTATGGCGGCGCTCCAACGCGCGTGGTCAGCTACAGATGCCGCCACTCGGCGCGCAATCAGTGAGGCGCGTAGAGCTTTCCGCCATTGGGCTAATTCGGGTGATAAGGTCATAAAAAATCTCCACGCACATTTTAGCTGAAGACGAAGATAGGAGGAATAAATACCTAGATGATGGCGACCTCACTGCGGTTTGGCCGTCACGCAAGCGCCTCGACGCTCATAGCGGTGATACACAGGAACTACTTTAGGCCTACGCTCTGTCGATGCTTCTCTCGCCAAGTCATACGTCTCGCATCAAGGACGACATCCACTGCGCAGTTAGCCCTCGCGCAAAGTGCTTGAAGGTGGCGCACGCAGAACCGACCACGTCGCTAACGTACCGGTCACACCGACAAGCACCGTGCCCGCCACAACCCCACCTAGCCAAAGGAAGCTATTAAATCGGTACGGCAAATGAAACAGATATACCGACAACCACCACCCCGCGAGCGAGGCCGCACAGGCAGCCAAAACACCAGCCAACACCCCAATCGCCATAAACTCAACCACGACACCACTCAGCACCAGTCGCCGGCTGGCACCTAACGTGCGCAGCAAAGCACTCTCAAAACGACGCTCCTGCCGAGTTGCTTGTATCGCAGCCAACAATACCAACATGCCAGCCAACAGAGAAAAAGCAAAGACAACTTGTATCGCATCCGATGCGCGATCAATGATTTCGTTTACCTGCTGCATGATTTGCTGAATATCAAATACAGTGACACTTGGAAACTGTTTAACTAAATCTGCAAGCATCAATCTTTGGTGAGCATCCAAATACACGCTCGTCATAGAAGTGCCCGTTGAGGAATCTAGTACACCTGGCGAAAAAACCAAGAAGAAGTTTGGCCTGAACCCGTCCCAGCGCACTTTACGAACACTGGTGAGTGTAGCGACTAATTTTTCACCGGCGATATCAAAAGACAATCGATCTCCCAATCGCAAGTTGAGGGATTCCTGAAACTCAGTGGCGACTGATACCGACGGCTGCTCACCACCTGCGGTAGACCACCACGCACCAGCAACGATCTGATTGTCAGGTGGCAACGCTTGTGACCACGACAAATTTTGCTCGCGATCGGCAAATCGCTGCCCACGCTCAGTCATATTTGTAAGGTCCGCGACAGGTAAATCATTGACAGCGATGAGGCGCCCACGCACCCATGGGGAAAAGGTGGGGGATGCCACACCATTCGACACCAATAAGTGATTGAGCGCGGACACATCAGCCGGCGGGATATTAATTAAAAAGTGATTGGGAGCTGCGACCGGAAGACTATGCTGCCACTCCCTCATCAGATCCTGGCGAACAATGAGCAGCAACAGCAAGACTGTAAGGCCAAGACCAAATGCAACGACCTGTACCGCGCTCTCATGACCGCGACGCGCAATATTGGACAAACCATAGCGCCATGCGACACCAGCAGCGCCCCGCACGCCATGGGTCACCTTAACGAGCGCGCGGCCGGCCATATATAAGGTGGCGCCGGCTACCACAGCGGCTGTACCCGCCTGCGCGGCGAGCAGGTAATCTTGTACAAGCACATACAAGATAGTCACCAGCGCACCCGCCGCCATCAAGTAAGGCAGTCCGTAACGCAACGTGGGCGCCACCACATGGCGGCTTAACACGCGCGCAGGAGGCACTTGCTTTAGCTCTAACAGAGGTGGCAGTGCGAATCCCAACAACAGCGCGATCGCCGTACCGATACATAACCAGACGGGTGTCCAAGATGGCTGCGGCACCGACACCTTCATAAGCCCTTTTAGTAGCCAGCTCAAACCTAGCTGCGAGCCATACCCAACAGCAATTCCCAGTATTGATGCACTGAGGCCCAAAAGCAGTAGCTCCCCCGCTGTCACTAGGAGTATGAAGCGCTGACTGGCACCCATGCATTTCAATAAGGCAGCAAAATCAAGGTGCGTACTGGCAAAGCGGCGCGCAGCCATGGCGATAGCAACGGATGACAGCAACAGAGTAACGAGTGCCGCCAGGTTAAGAAATTGGCCGGCACGAACAATTGCCGAATGCAATTGATTATTTGACTCAGCTGGATCGACTAACCGCTCGCCCGCTTTTTTATGAGCACGTAGCCACTGTTGGTAGGCGGCTATCTGCTCAGCAGAGCCAGCCACCAGCAACGTCCACGTCGCGCGGCTGCCGGATACCAAAAGATGGGTTGCCAGCAAGTCAGCCTGATTGATCAACACTGTCGGCGCAAGATCAGCAAAGCCTGCGCCCTGGTCGGGCCGGTAATCGAGCGAGGCTGCTACTGATAACGACAAATCACCCAGTGCCAAGGAGCCGCCCACAGGGATTCCTAAGCGGGTAAGCAGGCGTGGATCAGCCCACACCACGCCCACAGACGGACCTCCAACGACTGGTAGCGCCGGAGCGAAGGGCTGCAAGGATAAACGAATGGCTCCCCTGAGTGGGTAAGCCTGATCAGCGGCAATCACATTCACCAACTGACTGCTTTCACCAGCAAAAACAACACTTGAAAAACTAATGGTCGAAGCCGTTTGTAGACCGGATGCCTGAGCTTGCAGCCGATACACATTGTCCTGATCTATCGGCCGAGCAGACTCCAGGCGAAGGTCGGCTGCTAGCACGACGTCAGCCTGCTCACGAATGAGGTGCTCCATTCGACTCGTCAGAAAGCCAACAGACGATAGAGCAGCCAGCGCAATCACTAGCGACATAAATAATACGGTCAACTGCCCACCACGCAGGTCGCGCATGAGCGAACGCATGGCGAAGCGCAATCCGATCAGAAAGTGTGTGTTATTGGCCAATCAAGCGACCAGCATCGAGCTGCAGCACTCGGTCACAACGACCAGCCAGTGCGTGATCGTGCGTGACTAAAACCAGAGTAGTTTGTGCGGATTGATTGAACTCGAATAGCAACTCGATAATGCGCGCCCCGGTCACCATATCGAGGTTGCCGGTCGGCTCATCGGCGAAAAGCACATCCGGTTTACAGACAAATGCACGAGCCAGTGCAACACGCTGCTGTTCTCCGCCTGATAGCTGACGCGGGTAGTGACTCAACCGCGCGCTTAATCCGACGTGATCTAAGGCCTCACGAGCCAAGGCCTGAGCATTCCTTTCACCTGCCAGCTCGAGGGGCAGCAAGACGTTCTCAAGCGCAGTAAGAGACGGCAATAAATGGAAGGACTGGAATACAAAGCCCACGTGCCGCGCCCTCACTGCCGCGCGCCCGTCTTCGTCTAAAACGCTTAAGTCTTGCCCCATCAGCCACGCGCTGCCCCTCGTTGGCACGTCGAGCCCCGCCAACAAAGCCAACAGGGTGGACTTACCGGCCCCCGACGGCCCTACTATGGCCACCGTCTCAGCGCGCACCATGCTAAAACTAATATCGTGCACGATAGTCAGTATGCCCTCGGGACTGCTAACCTCTTTAGTGACGTGTCGCGACTCAATGACTAGCAACGCATTCCCCTAGGTAACTCTATTTGCGCCATTTAATTCTACTGCTGACTGCGTTGCTAATGGCCGTCAGCGCAGTAGCCGCAATGACGCCCAAAAGCCAACAGACGCCTTTACCGACCTTAGTGGTACTAGGCGACTCACTCAGCGCAGGCTATGGCATACGGCTGGAAGACGGCTGGGTCGCACTATTACGGTCGCGACTACAGCGCCAAGGGTACGGAGTTGAGCTCATCAATGCTAGCGTCAGTGGGGAAACGAGTGCCGGTGGGCTCGCTCGGCTACCGCATATCCTCGAAAAGAATCACCCTAAGTGGCTAATCATCGAATTGGGCGCCAATGATGGCCTCCGCGGCCTTCCCACCCAAGAATTACACGCCAACTTAAGCGGTCTTGTTAAAAAGGCGCAAGCAGCAGGCGTCACCGTCCTACTAATTGGCATACGCCTACCAAGTAATTACGGCGAACGCTATGTCACCGCTTTTGCAAAGACTTTCGTCCAAGTAGCCGCGGAGCAGCACGTTGCAATAACGGAAAATTTACTGTCGGACGTCCCTCTTGAGGACAAAAACTTCCAAGCAGATCACCTACACCCAACGGCCGCTGTTCAAAGCCAACTAGCCAATACGGTCTGGCGAACACTTGAGCCGCTGATGAAAAATAAACACTGAGTCAAAAGAACACAGCTATGCATAGTCAATTTTCGTTACTCACACAAAAACGCTTCCTGCCGTTTTTCACGACCCAGGCCCTCGGTGCGTTTAATGACAATGTGTATAAAAACGTATTGGTAATTTTAGCCACCTACCATACCGCACGCTATAGCGCGATGGACCTAGGTCTACTGACCAATTTAGCTGCCGGCCTCTTTATTTTTCCCTACCTGCTGTTCTCTGGCATAGCAGGCCAGCTCGCAGATAAATACGACAAGACGGTTATTCTTCGAACCGTTAAGATTTGTGAAATCGCCATTATGCTCGTGGCAAGCGTGGGCCTCGCCATGCATATGATGAGCATTCTGCTAATGGCAGTGTTTCTAATGGGCGCGCACTCTACGTTTTTCGCGCCAGCGAAATATGGCCTTTTGCCAGAGATTTTGGCGGAGTCAGAACTGACGGGCGGCAACGCCTTGCTGGAAATGGGCACATTCATTGCCATTGTGCTTGGGACGCTCCTCGCCGGGCTTCTCGCTGGCGTCGACCAACTGTCACTCACCATTGGTGTTCTGATGACTATCTCAGTCGCAGGATTTTTATCGAGTCGAGCCATCCCTTCACTGAGCGCCATCGACCCAACGTTAAAAATTGACTGGAATATCGTCCGCGCCACTGTAGCAAGCCTTAAGGTGACACGAGCTGAGCCGCTGGTGTTGCGCGCCATTATCGCGATCTCTTGGTTCTGGTTATTCGGTGTTGTCATACTCACGCATATTCCCATGCTGGGCGCGCGCGTGATGCACGGCACGGAGGGCGTCGTTACTCTGCTGCTGGTTGGATTTTCGGTTGGCATCGGTGTTGGTTCCTTGGCCTGCGAGCGCATTACAGGGCGCGCGCTCAACATTGGACTGGTCCCCATAGGCAGCTTGGGTCTTTCGCTATTTTCGATCGATTTATCTGTCGCCAGTGCGCAGTTACTTCAGGTGTCTCATATATCCGCGCAGCAGTTCCTGCAGTCATGGATCGGCGCGCACATTTTGGCCGACGTCTTACTGATGGGAATCGCTGGGGGTCTCTACATTGTGCCGCTGTATACGCTCATGACCCAAAAAAGTCCCGCGCGGGTACGATCGCGCATCGTCAGTGCGAACAGCATTTGGAACGCTCTATTCATGGTGGTCGGCTCTTTATTGGCAGCGACAGTGCTGGCACGTGGCTGGAGCGTTCTGCAGCTGCTGCTAGGCTTAGGGTTCCTCAATGTGCTGTTCGCTACGTGGTTATTCGTTAGGACCCCTGAGTTTATTAGAGAGCTTTATTCTATTTTCGTGCGCTCCCGTGGCTAAAACAGCGCTAAGCTGTCTGCAGCTGCAGAGCCTACAGCGCGTCACTCTCAGGTGTCATGATGGATAAAATCTGGCTGAAGTCTTATCCGGCGGGCATACCCTGGGAAGTCGACCCGTCCACCTATCAATCACTGGTTGAGCTCTTTGAGGAGGCGGTGGCGCGTTATTCTGCGCGCCCTGCCTATACGAATTTCGGCCGCACACTGACATTCGGGGATGTCGATCGCTTAAGTCGGTCATTCGCAGCTTGGTTACAAATAGAGGCCAAACTGGTGCCGGGCGATCGCATCGCGCTCATGATGCCAAACATTCTGCAGTATCCAGTTGCTCTGTTTGGGGCGTTGCGTGCGGGCCTTTGTGTGGTGAATACCAACCCACTGTATACAGCAAGGGAACTGCACCATCAGCTAAAAGACTCAGGCGCGCGGGTCATCGTCGCTTTCGATGGTGCGGGGCTGGTGATTAGCGAGGCCATTGTTGACACTGCGGTGGAGCGCGTGATTCTGACTGGCGTGGGCGATCTGGTGGGTTTCCCACAAGGCACGCTCATCAATTTTGTGCTGCGCTACGTTAAGCGACAAGTGCCACGTCACACCTTGAGGTGCATGGAGCGCTTCACGTCAGTGTTGGCACGCAGCGATCATCGTACATTTGAGCGCGTCCCCGTGTCTGCCGAGGATCTCGCTTTCCTGCAGTACACCGGTGGGACTACTGGCGTGTCTAAGGGCGCCATGCTGACACATCGCAATATGGTGGCGAATACTTTGCAGGCAGATGCTTGGCTCAGCATGTTTACGGGCAACCGGCAAGAGCAGCAGGTAGTGGTTGGGGCCTTGCCGCTGTACCACATCTTCGCATTAACCTCGATCGCGCTATTGTGGATGCATCAAGGTGGCCACACGGTTCTGATCACGAATCCGCGGGATATGCATGGCTTTGTGAACATACTGCGACGTTATCGATGCACTATCTACTATGGTGTGAATACCTTGTTCAATGGACTACTCAATACACCAGGAATTGAGAAGGTGGATTTTTCGAGGCTTCACTCGTGTGTCGCGGGAGGCATGGCTTTACAAAGCGTAGTCGCGCAGAGATGGAAAGCACTCACTGGCTGTACGCTGTCACAGGGCTGGGGCCTAACAGAGACGTCACCCGTAGCCACGACCATGCCGTACGGCGTGGATTTCAATCACTCGATTGGACTACCCGTACCAAGCACCAGCATTTCTATCCGTGACGAGCAAGGCAACGAGCTGCCAGTAGACTCAGAGGGGGAGATTTGCGTGCAAGGACCGCAGGTCATGAAAGGTTACTGGAAGCATGCCGAAGAGACAGCCGCGGTGATGTTACCGGGCGGTTGGCTACGAACTGGCGACCTAGGTCATATGGACGCGCAGGGCTATGTTTATCTAGATGATCGCAAAAAAGACATGATCGTGGTCTCGGGCTTCAAGGTATTCCCCAATGAAGTGGAGGGGGTGCTGGCTAGCCATCCGGGCGTGTTGGAGGTCGCGGCGGTGGCTGAAGCCGACACGCACTCAAGCGAGGCGGTTGCTGTTTTCGTTGTTAGAAAAGACCCCTCCCTGACGGCTGAGACACTGATTGCTTATGCGCATCAGTCTCTTACGTCCTACAAAGTGCCTAAGCATGTGTACTTTCGGACTTCTTTGCCGAAAACCAATGTCGGGAAAATTCTCCGCCGGGCACTGCGCGATGAGCTCGCGCAACGCACAAGCGACTAGAGCCTCTTTTCTAAGACCACAAACTCCAGATCGCTACGCTTAGGGATGCCGAAACGCGGATCAGCACTCGGGAATGGGACACGCTCACTGGTGATGTGATACCCACGACGTTGATACCAGCTCAATAGCTCGGTGCGAACACTAATGACCGTCATACGTAGTTGCGATACGCCCATTTCGATGCGCGCATATGTTTCAGCGGCAATGAGTAGCTGCCGACCTAAGCCGAGGTTTTGCATGGAAGGCTCTATGCTCACCATGCCAACATATGCGCTATCTGACGACACTTTAGAGACGTGACAGCAACCAAACAGCGCGCCGGTACTGCGCATAACCAAGACAACGCTCGCTGGCGCTCCAATCAAATCATGGAGCCCCTGCTCATCAATGCGCTGTCCGTCTAGGAGATCTGCTTCCGTCGTCCAACCTAAACGGCTGGAATCACCACGATAGGCACTATTCACGAACTGTACGAGTCGCGGGATGTCGCGGACAGTGGCCACCACCACGGAACGTTCTACTCTGGCTGATGCATCACTAGCCATCGGTGTGCAAAACCTGTGGGAACAGAGGTCTTTTCAGAACACAGTGAGGCCTGCGGGCAAGCATGCTTACCGTGACAGCGCGGCAGACAATGCGAATCCAGCCCACGTCGCAATGAGACAGCAAGAAAGGGACAGAAACACATTAAGACCTGCTCGAGCAACCTCGCCTGACTGCAGCAGCGAAACTGTCTGCAAACTGAAGGCGGAAAATGTGGTGTAGCCGCCGCACACACCGACCATCACGAAGTAGCGGATAAAAGGGCCGTCCGCTAAGCGAACCTGGTCCCACGAGGCGCCGGCCGCGAGGCCAATCAGGAAACTTCCTGACACGTTGATCAATAGGACAGCCCAAATCAGAGACGTACCTACCAGTGCGCTGATGAGTTCTGCCAATAGATAGCGGAGGACGCTACCGAGAGCGCCGCCTAACGCAATCAGAGAGAGATTTAACATGCGATCCCGTCTTGGCCAGATATCCGCGCCATGGTTACTGCGCGCCTACGAACGGTGGTACTGCGGCGATAGCTCGTGAACCGCAGCAACCATCGCCGCCGCATTCTCAGGGAGCACATCGAGGTGAATGCCATGACCCAGATTAAATACATGTCCTGAGCCATGTCCATAGCTTGCAAGCACCCGACCGACCTCATGACGAATGACATCGGGAGGAGCATACAAGACAGCAGGATCCAAGTTGCCCTGCAAGGCAACCCGATCAGACACCAACAGCCGAGCCGTCGATAAGTCCGTTGTCCAGTCAACCCCTAGGGCATCAGCCCCGGTGTCTGCTAGGTCGGCAAGCCATTGCCCGCCTCCTTTGGTGAATAGGATGGCCGGTACGCGCCTACCCTCATGCTCCTTAATTAATCCACTGACAATGGACTTCATGTAAGTGAGTGAGAATTCGCGATAGGCACTAGGCGCTAGCGCGCCACCCCACGTATCGAAAATCATGACGGCTTGCGCGCCAGCCAATATCTGCGCATTCAGGTAGTCAGTCGTAGCGCGTGTTAAGTGCGCGAGCAATCGGTGAAGATCTGCAGGTGCGCTATACAGCATGGATTTAATGCGATCGAAGGTCTTGCTAGAACCCCCTTCAACCACATACGTGCCGACAGTCCAAGGACTACCCGCAAACCCAATCAACGGTACGCGGCCATTCAATTCGCGCCGTATCAATTTCACTGCATCGATGACGTACCGGAGATCACGATCTGGATCGAGTTGTGGCAACTGATCGATGTCACGAGCACTGCGTACCGGCCGCTGAATACGCGGTCCTTCACCGGACTCAAACTCCAACCCCAAACCCATCGCATGTGGAATAGTCAGAATATCAGAAAACAAAATGGCGGCATCTAATGGGTAACGCGCCAATGGCTGGAGAGTTACCTCGCAGGCGTACTCAGGCGTCGTGCATAACTTTAGGAAACTACCGGCCTTAGCACGTGTCGCGCGATACTCTGGGAGATGGCGACCAGCTTGGCGCATCATCCATACAGGCGTTCGCGGCGTAGGCTGTCGCAACAGGGCACGCAATACCAGATCATTTGTCAGTGACGTCACAAGCACCCTTAACGCGCAGCGTGAAACGCAAGAATGGAGGCCTGTATGGCCTCCGCCGCCGCTTTCGGATCAGCGGCATCACGGATGGGTCGCCCTACTACAATGTAATCAGCACCCGCAGCAAAGGCCTTTTCAACTGTCAGCACACGCTTTTGGTCGTCTTCTTGACGGTTTTCTACAGGGCGAATGCCGGGCGTCACGACCATCAAGCGCTCACCGAGCTCACGACGAATGGCTTCAGCCTCGATGCCAGAAGACACCACACCAGCGCAGCCGGCTGCCAGCGCCCGCCGCGCACGAGAGATCACCAGTTGCTGTACGTCGCACTGAAACCCGAGATCATCTAGGTCGCCCCGATCTAGACTCGTTAATACAGTCACCGCCAGCACCTGAACATCCTTAGCCGCCGCTACAGCTGCTTCCATAATGCTTTGGTTGCCATGCACTGTCGCAAAAGTCACGCCGCGCCCATTCAAGCGCGCGATGGCAGCAGCCACCGTCGCAGGAATGTCAAAAAACTTTAGGTCAACAAACACCCGTTTGCCACGCGCCACTAACCAATCGAGCAGTTCAAAGTAACCGCCGGCCATCATCAGTTCGAGGCCGATCTTGTAAAACACAACTGAGTCGCCTAATACCTCGACCAATGCACGCGCCGAATCGGCACTCTGCACATCCATAGCAAAAATTAGACGTTCGCGGACGGGAATATTTTTCATTTAGAGATTATGCCTAGTCGGAAGGCGCTGCGCGAGGGGCGCTAGCCCTGCGGCACACGCGGATCATACAAACGAGTATGTTCGAGAATTGCGTAACGATCGGTCATCCCTGCGATGTAGTCCGCAACTGCACGGGCTCGCCCTGCAAGCCCCGCTTTAGTTTCAAGCATCCCAGCAGTCTGCCGGTGTTCATCGGGCAACAGCCGAACGTCTTGGGAATAGGCAGAAAATAGCTCACGAACGACGCGCTGCGACTTATTGGTCATGCGCACGACTCGATAATTCTGATACACGTGCTCGCGTAAAAATTTCTTCAGCTGTTGATGTTCTTGCAGCACTCGTTCGCTAAAAGATACAAGCCTCTGTCCGGCACTACGCACCGCGTCTACGTCGGAAATTTTGTATTCATGCAGACGTGCGCGCGTCGTATCGATGAGGTCGGTGGCTACCTCATTAATCATGCGTCGTATGACTTCATGTATAAGCTTACGAATGGTGATGTCTGGATAGCGCTGAATTACAGCCTCATAATGACGGGCAAACAACGCTACCTCGCACAGTTGCGCGGGAGTGATCACGCCGGCGCGCAAGCCGTCATCGACATCGTGATTGTTATAGGCAATTTCGTCCGCCAAGTTTGAGAGCTGCGCCTCTAGAGAGGGCTGCGTTCGCTTTAAGAAACGCTCGCCAAGATCACCGAGCTCAGCAGCATTTTTGGCGGAGCAGTGCTTAAGAATGCCTTCTCTCGTCTCAAAGGTGAGGTTAAGACCAGGAAAATCAGCGTAGCGCTCTTCCAGTTCATCGACCGTGCGAAGCGACTGCAAGTTGTGCTCAAAGCCACCGAAATCACGCATGCACTCATTTAAGGCATCTTGACCTGCGTGACCAAAGGGTGTGTGGCCTAAGTCATGAGCCAAACAGATGGCCTCACAGAGAGGCTCGTTGAGGCCTAAGGCCACACTGACTGAACGCGCGATCTGAGCAACCTCGAGAGAATGCGTTAAGCGCGTTCGATACAGGTCGCCCTCATGGTTGACGAAAACCTGTGTTTTATAGACCAAGCGTCGGAACGCGGTCGAATGAACGATACGATCGCGATCACGGTGGTACTCGCCTCGATAACCAGCTGGCGCGGGCTCCTCATAGCGGCGACCGCGACTACTCGCCTCGAGACTCGCATACGACGCTAGACCTTGGTCAGGAGGGGGTGTTGTGTAATCCATTAACCAACCGCCTGTTGCAAGACCGCGTGTAGGACTGCCGGATCGTAGTCTGCGGACACCATCGCACTGCCGATTTTCTTTAAGAGCACAAGGCGAACTCGCCCAGCGAGAACTTTTTTATCTAAGGCCATTAACTCAAGAGCTCGAGCAATACCCATGCGCGGTGCCTCTATCGGCAACCCGGCTCGTGTGAGTAAATCCCGCAAGCGATCCACCTCATGCGTCGATATAAAACCGAGCTTCGCCGACATCTGGGCAGCGAGCAGCATGCCAGTTGCCACGGCTTCACCATGTAACCAGGTGCCATAACCTGCCGCGGCTTCTATCGCGTGACCAAACGTGTGACCAAAATTTAGCAGCGCCCTAGGCCCCACTTCACGCTCATCAAGAGACACGATCTCTGCTTTTATTTCACACGAGCGTCGTACCGCATAGGCGAGCGCGTCGGGATCGCGCACAAGCAGCAAAGGCAGAGACTCCTCAAGCCACTCAAGAAAAGGGGCATCGTGAATTAATCCGTACTTGATGACCTCCGCCAAGCCCGCTTTAAGCTCACGCTCTGGTAGGGTCGATAGCGTTGATAGATCAGCCATCACAGCAACCGGCTGATGAAATGCGCCGATGAGATTTTTACCCGCCGGATGATTCACCGCGGTCTTGCCGCCGACTGAGGAATCCACTTGCGCTAGCAGTGTCGTGGGCACCTGCAGCACATCGATGCCACGCGCCCAGGTGGCGGCAGCAAAACCAGCAATATCACCAATCACACCGCCCCCTAGGGCAATGACAGCGCCGTCGCGCGACATCTTGGCTGCGGCTAGCGCGTCATACACCTGCCCTAAAGTGGCCTGAGTCTTGTAACGCTCGCCGTCCGGTAACACGCACACCGTGCACGAACGATGCCCCAGGGCGCCTTGCAGTGGGCCCAGATACAAAGGCGCGACCGTCTGATTGGTCACGATCACCAAGGGGCCGTTGGGTAGGATCGCGTCAAAAGTAGCCGGCTGAGCCAACAGCCCTGCTCCGATGTAAATCGGATAGCTGCGGCTGCCCAAATCAATGCGCACGGTATGAAAGAGGTGATTCACAGCATGAACGATAACAAGAACTGGCGCTCGGGTGGCGACCAAACAGCGCCGCTCAGCAGCCTCCGAGCGCTCACCTCGTGTGGTCTAAGTGAGGCTGGCGACCGCGAAAATATAATTCATTTGAAATCAATTAGTTATGTTGATTTTACGGCGCTTGGGTAGCGCCCACGGCCGCACTTGATGAGGCCTCCGCGCCTGGCAGGTGAGCAACAATATGTTTGGCCACATCCAGCACTCGTCGACGATCCGTGGACACGCAGCAGTGTGCGAGGCCTAAGTAAATCGGCTCCCTGACCGTCATGAGCTCAGCCAGACGAGTCGCCGGATCGGCATGCAGCAACAGTGGCCGATGGCGCCCTCGCTGGGTCCGTTTGACCTGCTCCGTGATCGACGCCTGCAGGTAAACCACGGTGCCGCGCTCACGTAGCCAAGCCTGATTCTCAGGAAGCAAAATAGCACCGCCGCCTGTCGCTAGTACAACACCGTCCAATAAGGTCAGATCGGCTAAAGCCTCGCGCTCACGCTCACGAAAGCCCGCCTCGCCCTCCTTCTCGAAGATAAACGGTATATCTACCCCAGTGCGCCGCTCTATCTCTGCATCACTGTCAATAAAGCGCAGCTTCAATAGACGCGCCAAGGCTTTGCCCACCGCTGACTTTCCAGATCCCATGGGACCAATTAAGAAAATACGCAAAGGCTTAGCCGGCGTTAACTTAGTCGATGGCAATGCATCCTCCATACGGCACAGTGTAAACGCTGGCACCAGAAACGAAAACGGCCACCCCAAGGGTGGCCGCACATAAGGACCCGAGCGTCCTCACTTAATTTGGATTGCTACAGTCATTCACAACACCATAGGGGCTCACCAATCCTGGTGGGTTAACGGACTCGCTAGCAAAATCAGCCGCGGCACCAGGCAACACGAAAGTCGATGTGGTGGTGCTTTCTGTACCTGTCACAGACGCGGTTGCAATCAACTCCACCCCTACGTAGCCCGCGTGGTCTTTCGGATAGGTCACCGTCACCAGCAACTCACCCGCTCCATCAGTGACGCCCAAAGCAGATGCTAGCGAAGCGACATTGCCAGGCTCCAATACTCCATCGCCATTGAAGTCCTCGCTCTGCTGCAACACACCATCTAAATTCACGTCCTCGTTCAAACACGTCGCAGCCACATTTGTTACCCAACTCGTGGTGAATGTCCGACTGCCCTTCACATAGAATACCGGCAGCACCTCAACGCTCACTGGCGCGTTCGGTACGGCTGCGCCTTGCGCATCCAGTGCCAGTACGGCAAAGGTCAAGGCGTAGGTCGCCACATCCGGCGAGGCCACTGTATTGCCTGTGCCCAATGATAAAAAGACTGTCTGTCCGCCCACCGTTAGTGCGGCTGCGTTCCTAACTAACGTGTTCGGGATATACGCTGTCACAACAACACCGCCTGCGGCGCTTGTGGTCGCGCCCGCTGTATACACAACGGTCGCCTCGCCCTGCGCATTGGTGGTTGCTACCGACGCGCCTAACGTGCCGCCGGTGACGTCAACCAGCGAAAAATTCACGGCGCGATTGGCGACCAAATTGTTGTTCGCATCGCGTAAACGCGCGGTGATCGTACTTTGGCCGTGAGTCACAATAGCAGCCGGGCTTGCTTGCACTGCAATCTGAGTCGGCGTGGTGGCAACGAACGTAAGCGTGGTCTGCGCCGATACGCCTCCGGCACTCGCTGTCACTAACGAGCCACCAGCGGCCGTTGAATTCAATGTAATGGTGGCGACGCCAAGTGAATTTGTCACTGCAGTAGCGGAACTCACCGTGCCGCGCGTTGCCGAAAACGTAATCGTCTGTCCACTCACCGGCGAGCCACCATTTAAGGAAGTCACTGTGATGGTTACGGGCGACCCAATGTTCACGCTGGCAGCAGAAGCCTGTATCGAGAAGTTTGTGCTGATAACAGTCAACGACGCCTGTGCCGTTGTACCAAGTGCGCTTAGCGTCAACGTATCAACACCCGAAATGGCGGCAGTTACCGTGAAGGTCGCTCTACCATCAATATCAGTCGTTACTGCTGTGGGCGCTGTGTTACCAAGCGCACTCGCAATCGATACCGGCCCTGCAATCCCTTGCCCGTTTGAGTCTACAAACCGAACTGAATAAGTCGCCGATGAGCCAAGCGATAGCTGATTGAGCCCTGTGACGGAAAGCGCCGTACCCACCACATCGACAGTCACAGTGCCCGTGCCAGCACCCGAACCTGCGGTCGCGGTGACCGTGATCCGCCGATCAGCCAAATCCGTACCTGAGTTCAAAGTTGCCGCGACGACACCGCTCGTATTGGTCACGCATGGAATTGCGTTACAACTAATGACGCCACTGCTGGCTACGAACACCACGGTCGCACCCGATACCGCGTTGTTGTTTTTATCAACAACGACGGCGGAAATCGTCGCCGATATGGGCGCCGTCACCGTTGTGTTAGCGGGCGTTCCAGCGACATTACTATTGGATGCAATCTGCGGTGCGGACGTCGCGAGACTAATCGCTGCCGCCGTCGGCGTGGTCGTAGGCACCGTAGCGCTACCAGTGAGCGTGTTGCCGCCACCGCAGGCTACCAGGCCTAGCGCTAACAGCGCACCTACGGCCAGATATTTTAAACTCTTCATGTCATTGACTCCGAAGCTATGTGCACGCCGCGTCCGAGACCCTACCCCTACAGAGTTGCGCCTTCGCGCAAAATCTTCGGTGTTACAAAGATAAGTAACTCGTCTTTGTTAAGCGTTTTTGTTTGGTTGTTAAACAGATGTCCAAGCAATGGGATGTCACCCAATAAAGGCACCTTCTTTTCTTGCGTGCTCTTGGTGGTGGCTAAGATGCCACCCAACACGACAGTCTGCCCATCGTTGACCAACACCTGGGTCGAGATAGAGCGCGTATCAATCGCCGGCACTTGGCCACCTGTCGCACTGCTAACTAACTGACCGACGGTATCGTTGGATACTGTCAGATCCAGAATCACTCGGTTATCCGGTGTGATTTGTGGTTTAACTTTTAGTGACAGCACAGCTTTCTTAAACTGCGTCGTGGTTGCACCCGAGGAAGCAGACTCCTGATAAGGAATTTCCTGACCTTGCTCAATTGTTGCTTCTTTTTGGTTTGATGTGATGACACGAGGTGCCGACACAATCTCTGCACGATCTTCCGCTTGCGCTGCGGATAGCTCGAGATCAACCAGAAAGTTGCCGCTCAGGATAGAGGCGCCGATGCTACCCGCGGCGTTCGCCACGGGCATATTCACATTGTAGCGACTCGTATAGTTTGAGCTACTAGTGGGTATCTGCACGGGAAATGCTGAGCCGTGATTATTTAGGTTAGACAAACCAGAGTTAATAATGCCGTTCGCGGCGTTCGCGCTACCGGATACCGCAAGCAACCCGTTGCTACCGTTCGCCTTCACGGACGTTGTCCCTAGCACTGCGCCTAGCTGCCGATTGAAGTCGTCATTAACAATCACAATGCGCGATTCGATCAACACCTGGCGCACCGGAATATCGAGTGTGGCAACCAGGCGGCGTATATCTGTCAAGCGATCTGCAGTCTCATGCAACAGAAGGGTGTTCGTACGCTCGTCTAGGGCGACGCTGCCGCGTGGCGACAGCAAGGTGTTCCCGGTTTTTCCCTTAATCAGAGCGGCGAGGTCAGACGCTTTTGCGTAATTGACTTGGAGGTACTCAGAGCGCAATGGCGAGAGATCCTCGACATCTTTGCTCGCTTGCAAGTCGGCTTTCTCACGGCTAGCAAGCTCCGCAGCAGGCCCAACCAAGATCACGTTGTCACGGCGACGCATTGCTAGGCCTTTGGTGCGCATCACGATGTCGAGCGCTTGGTCCCACGGCACATTCTGCAGTCGCAACGTCACACTGCCTGTGACGCTGTCACTCACGACGATGTTTTGCCCGCTGGTATCAGCCAAAAGCTGAAGAACAGCACGCACGTCAATATCTTGGAAATTAAGCGTCAGGCGTTCGCCAACGTAATCTTTCTTCTCGTCGGCCACTACAGCTTTCGCTGCCTTGGCGCGCACTTCGATGACGTATGAATTATCTGTTTGATACGCCATGTGCTCAAACTCGCCTGATGCGGTTATCACGAGCCGTGGGTTACCATCTGCGCGTGTCACATCGACCGTGCTGACGGGTGTGGCGAAGTCGCTGACTTCATATCGTTTTAGTTGCTCGGCGGCGACTTTGGTGCCAAGAAAATCAACCATGACCTGGTGACCCTGCTGACTGACGTTCACCGCGGTCTTAGAGTCGCTTAGCGCAACAATCACGCGCGCAGTGCCATCGGCAGCGCGCCTAAAGTCGACACCCGTCAGGCTGTGCGTACCTGAGGCACTACCGGCGGATGCCACCGACGGTGTATCGACACGATCGGCTACCTGTTGGGTTAGTGCGGTCGCTGTGCGGCTTTGTCCTACGGTAATAGTGATGGTGTTGTTGTCAACGCGCGTCTCGTACGGTGCTAGCGCGTCCATGTTCATAACCAGGCGGGTACGCCCTTTCGCTTCCCCAGCAACTACGGTGTCAATTCCTGCAGACTTGACGTCAATACGACGTTGCGTGAGTGCGAGACCCACACCAGGTAAGTCCATCGAAATCCTAGCGGGCTTGTCGATGGTAAACATCAGCGGTTCAGGTGCTGGACCACTTAAGTGCAGCGTGAGCTGTACTTGGCTAGTCGAGAGTGTCGATACGTCGACGGACTCGAGGTTGATGGCTGCCTGCGCGAAGCTTAGCTTCGGTAGGCAAATAAGCAGCAGAGCCAGTGCAGCCAACCCAAAGCCTAAGCTTGGTCGACGCAGTGCAACGGTGACAGGCCCTTTAATGGCGTTCATTCCCAGTACTCCAGGTAACAATCAGTGGGTCGCGAGAGGAATCAAAGCGGGGCGTTCGACGTAGGCGCCCATCCCGTCTGGCACGATCTCGACGACAGTGATTTTCGATTCAGTAATAGAGAGGATCTTTCCATCGTTTTGGCCGACGTAGTTGCCGACAGCCACACGATGAATGAGGCCATCCTTGGATTGAATGAGACCATAGACGCGTTCTTTGACACGTAAGGTTCCAACCATTCTCAATGTATCTAGTGAAGAGCTTTCAAGGAATTCGCGATTGCGATGCGCATCGGGGCGAATACCGCCTGTGCCGTTCGCGACCACCACGCTCGGCGCAAACGGCGAGCGTAATCCGGTGGGATCATAGGTAAACGACTCGTAGGGTGCCATCTGCGGTAACGGCGCAATATGCGAACCTGGACGCTTTTTCTTCTCAGCCAGTAACTGCTTGAGATCGGAGGTGTTACCACCGCAAGCGGTCATGCCTGCCACAAGTGTCAGCACGGCTGTGACGAGTACGAAAGCTCTCAGCGAGGCGCGGATCATGGCTGGCCTCCTGCGGCGGCTGGGCTTTTCGCGCCTTTATGCTTTTCGCTTGGAGTGAGCTCAGAGTCATCTAAGTAGCGATACGTCTTCGCGATGACATCCAGCGTGAGTCGATCAGATCCGGTCGCTTGCGACTCACCGGAGATCATAATGTCATGCAGTGTGACAATTCGCGGCAATGCGGCGATACCACTAACAAACGCGGCAAACTGGTGGTAAGAGCCGGTGAGGCGGATTTTGATCGGCAACTCTGCGTAAAAGTCCTTGCGAACTTCGGGTGCAGGTTGGAATAAGCGTTCTTGCAACCCAGCGCCCAACCCCGTCTGGGAAATATCTACGAGCAGACTCGGTACTTCGGTGCGTCCAGGCAATTGCCTCAACATGGCGCCAAACGATCGCTCCATCTCAGCTAACTGCGCTTTGTACGCGTCTATATTGGCTGCTTTATGTTGTTTCTCATCAAAGACTTGCAGCAGACTCACTTCCTCTGCACGCGCGCGATCGAGTTCGGGCATCTGCGACTGGTAAGGAACAAAGAAGATCCCAGCCAGACTAAGCACCGCAAACAGTGTGCCTAAGGCAATGAGACGAAATTGTAATGGCCAGCGGCCGACGTCTCGTGTGTCAAGCGACTTCAGTTCGTCAATAAACGTCATGGTGCGGTGGCCCCAACTGGACGCGCGTGCGGCCCTGGCTGCTTCTCGGTCGGCTCAGGTTCGAGGCTACGTTGCGTCACAAATAGCGTGAACTCAGACCCCTGAGCGCCTGATTTAATGGTTTCAATGACCTGCAGCTCAGGGTTAGTAAGCCAGGTGGACTCCTCTAAATTGCGCATGAAGGTAGAGACACGCGTTGATGACTGGGCGAGGCCCTTCAGCTCAATACGCTTATCTGTTTGCTTCACGGCTGTGAGCGAGACACCGTCTGGCAACGTACGGACCAACTGGTCGAATACATGAACGACCTCAGGCCGACTACGCTGCAGACGAGTAATGATCGACATGCGCGCATCGAGACGGCGCTTCTGCTCTTCAAGACCCAGTATTTCCGCAATCTGCTTATCGAGCTCAGTCACTTCGCGCTTTAACAGCGTATTGCGCTCGACCTGATGTTCAATGGCGCCGCTGAAGCCCCAACTAACGAACAAGGTGACGGCGGCAGCCGCAAACACAGCGCCCACCACACCAACACCAAATTCACGTCGATTCAGTGCTCGCTCAGCCTCACGCCAAGGCAATAGATTGATGCTTGGCATCAGTCAAAACTCCTCAGTGCCAAACCACACGCAGTGAGTAAGGCAGTAGAATCACGATGCACGCCATGCGCTTTTGCGCGAGCAGAGATCTTCATCTGCCCCAATGGATCGCCTCGCTCTGCTGGAATACCCACACGGCTTGTGATGACTTCAGGAACGCCAGCAATGTTGGCGCAACCGCCGCACACCAGAAGCTGTTCAGGCTGCTCCCGGCCCGTGCCGGACGCTAGGTAAAACTGCAGACTGCGACTAACTTGGCTGGTCATGTCGTCGATAAAGGGATCGAGCACTTCAGGCTGGTAATTAGCAGGTAAACCGCCTTCTTTCTTGGCGCGACCCGCGTCTTCCATAGACAGGCCATAGGTCCGCATGATCTCTTCGGTTAGCTGCTGTCCCCCGAAGGCAAAATCACGCGTGTAGGTCACACGTAAGTTATGAAGAACGCTGAATGTTGTGCTACTAGCGCCGAAATCGAGCACGGCGATGGTGCGCCCTAAGCCGCCATCCAACATCTGGTGAGTCATGAGTTGGCAGGCGCGCTCGAGCGTAAATGCTTCCACATCCACTATTTTCGCTGTCAAACCTGCGGCGGCAACCGCCGCTTGCCTGAGTTCGATGTTTTCTGTGCGCGTGGCCACCAACAAGACATCCTGACTGCTAGGGTCTCTGTCGGATGGGCCCATCACTTCGTAGTCATAACTCACCTCTTCCATTGGGAAGGGTATGTATTGATCTGCCTGTAACGCCACTTGTGCTTCCAGGTCGCGTCCCTGTAGCTCTTTGGGCATCTGAATGACTTTGGTGATCGCAGCATCGCTTGATATGGCGACGGCTGCGTATTTTGAGCGAACTCCGCTTCGACGGATGGCGCGCTCGATGGCTTCGCCGACCACGATAGGATCTAAGATCGCTTTTTCGCTTACACCCGCATGGGGTGTGGCTTCTGCAGCGTAACTTTCAACGCGATACTGGTCGCCATCTCGAGAAAGCTCAATGAGCTTCACCGATGAAGTCGTAATGTCGAGGCCAATCAAAGGCACCGATTGCGGCCCAAATGGCCAAGCAATTTTCGGCGGGAAAAACTTCATAAATCCCTTTTTATTACAAGCCTTTGTAAGGCCTTGTCGCTGCGTTACTTGCGATACTGCCGAGACTTTATAGGAACGGTATTTTGCAAAGCGTGAAGATGGTCACGGTTCGTCGGGCTAGCGGCTACCGCCCCTTTTGACGGAGTGGCTAGTGATCAAAGGGGCGAGTATGGGCTGGAGTTCACGGGCATAATCAGTATCTAAAGCACATTAAAATAAGGCCAACGCTCGGTGTCACCCGTTTCTCGACGATGCATACGATGGGCCAGCCGTGGAATTGCACTGCTAGCGCTCACCTTGGGTATGGGTGCCATTGGCACTTATGTATGGCTCGCCCCGGGCTTACCGGATGTGAGCACGCTACGTGATGTCCAAATGCAGGTGCCACTACGCATCTACAGCCGCGATGGACGGCTGATGGCGCAAATAGGCGACCAACGACGAATTCCTGTCCACTTCACAGAGGTACCAAAAGCGCTGGTCAACGCATTTTTGGCGGCTGAGGATGACCGATTCTTTAGCCACAGTGGGATTGACGCACCGGGGTTGCTGCGAGCGCTTATTGTCACCGCAGCAGCGGGCGAGGCGCGCCAAGGTGGCAGCACGATCACCATGCAGCTCGCACGGAATATGTTTTTAGGGCCAGAAAAGCACCTGTCCAGGAAGCTTCGAGAAATCATACTGGCGCTGCAAATCGAACATCAGTTCTCTAAAGAGGAGATTCTGACTCTTTATCTCAATCGGATTTTTTTAGGCGAACGAGCTTATGGGGTGGCCGCGGCAGCTGACGTCTACTATGGCAAAACACTCGCCGAGCTAACCCTTGCTGAGATGGCGACGATCGCAAGCCTACCAAAAGCACCCTCGACCTTAAATCCAATTGCCAACCCCGAACGAGCTCGCCAACGGCGTGCCTATGTCCTGAGACGCATGCTTGATATCGGCTACGTCACCCAGGCCGAATACACCGTCGCCAATGCGGCAACCATCGAAACAACTGAACATGGCCCTCGGGTAGAAGTGGCTGCACCATTTATTGCTGAAATGGTGCGCGCTCAGCTGGCACCAAAATTCGGTGACTCACTGTATACCGCCGGCATTCAAGTGATCACGACGGTGGACAGTCGACTGCAGCGCTCCGCAGACTGGTCCTTGCGCGCCACTCTGCTTGAATATGATCGACGCCATGGGTGGCGTGGTGCAGTTGGTCACAGCGTGCAGTTACCTACCGACTCGCGTGCTGCCACACAGATGCTAGAACGTTTTAGCCAAGTCGGCGGGCTTTTGCCGGCTATTGTGACAAAACAAACAGACAGGACAGTCACTGCCTTTGCGAAAGACGGTCAGGCCTACACGATCCCTTGGGAAGGAGGCTTGAGCTGGGCTCATCCTGCAGATCGACTGGGCACAGACCCACACGTCGCCGCAGACATCGTTTCCATAGGCGATGTAATCTACCTGCAACCGTCTTCCGGTAGCTCAGCGCTCCTCGCGCAAGTTCCACTCGTACAGGGATCGTTTGTTTCTCTTGACCCACAAGACGGCGCTATCACGGCACTCGCTGGTGGATTTGATTTTTATGCGAGTAAGTTCAATCGCACAGTGCAGGCCAAAAGGCAGCCAGGGTCAAGCTTCAAACCATTTATCTATTCGGCAGCATTAGAACAAGGCTTCACGCCTGCCACCGTTATCTTAGACGCGCCCTTGGTGCTCGACACCGGAGCTGACGAGATGTGGCGTCCCGAAAATTCCTCAAAGACATTCTCTGGCCCGACACGACTGCGAGAGGCGCTCGTACGCTCCCGCAATCTTGTGTCCATCCGGATTCTGCGCTCCATCGGTATTGATTATGCAGTTGACTATGCCACGCGATTTGGCTTCAACAGTGAGAGTCTTCCACATAATTTGACCTTGGCTCTTGGCACTGCACAGATTTCTCCTTTGGAGCTCACCACAGGATTCGCCGTGTTTGCCAATGGCGGCTTTCGTGTGGAACCCTATGTAATTGATCGGGTACTCGATGCCAAAGGCAATGTTTTGGAGATCGCTGATCCTCGGGTGGCTTGCCAAGAGTGCGCTGTCGCAATCGAACCACCACTACCACTCACGAGCACTGCAGCTAATCCGCAAGATAGTGTGACTACAACCACTGCGGCTACCGCCCGACAGAGTGACGAGGCCAGTCACGCACTGGCTCCTGTCTCTGCGAACGCTGCCGGCGTCACTCGCATCAGTGATATAGACCAAGGCGTCATGGCCACACCACACAGGCTAGCGCCGCGTGTGATCTCCGCTGCTAATGCCTACATCATGACGGACATCATGCGTGACGTGATTCGCCGCGGCACCGCCCATCGAGCGCTGTCACTCAAGCGCGATGATCTCGCCGGAAAGACAGGCACCACCAACGACCGACGTGACACCTGGTTCACCGGATTTAACGCTGACATCGTTGCAGGTGCTTGGGTTGGATTTGATCAAGAGCGCTCTTTGGGTGCCGGCGAAGAAGGTGGCCACACCGCCTTGCCCATGTGGATCTACTTTATGGGAGAAGCGCTTGCACATCGCCCGACCCACCGCCTGCCGCAGCCAGAAGGCGTGGTGGGCGCGCGTGTGGCACCAGCCACGGGGTCGCTTGCTGGCCCTAGTGATCCAGATGCACTATTTGAATTGTTTTTCGCAGGTCACTTACCAGGCGCCGGTGGGCTAAGCGGTGAGGGCCTCCCGGCAAGTGGCAACCAGCGCTCCACAACGGGCGAGGACCCCATCTTTTAGTTAGCGCGTGCACGATCGCAGCATGTCTAACTGGAACAGTGGAAACATTAGGAGGCTAGCCGATGTCCCGACCTAGAGCGATACGCGGTAACGACTTACGACGCGCACTCGCACAGGAGAGTGCACGGATCATGGCCGAACATGGTATTGAAGATTACGCGCTTGCTAAAAAGAAAGCGGCAGTCCGTCTCGGCGTAAGTGAACTGGGAGCACTGCCCACTAATGCAGAAATTGACGTAGCGCTCGCGCAGTATCAAAGGCTATTTGCGCCCAGTGATCGCCAGGACACTTTGTCCGCACAGCGACGCTGCGCGGTCGAGGCCATGCGGCTACTGGAAACCTTCAAACCGAGACTGGTGGGGCCTGTCCTGAGCGGCACCGCGATCACTCACCAGACGATCACGCTACATGTATTTGCTGACACAGTAGAATCCATCAGCATTGCATTGCTAGATAGAAAAATTCCCTATCGACTGGCTGAGCAACGCGTCAAAGTGAGCGCTGACCGACAACAGCATTGCCCTGTGTTTTGTCTTCAGTACTTAGAATTTGAAATTGAGGCTGTTGTTTTCCCAGAACATGGTATCCGTCAGGCGCCATTGTCTGCAATCGATGGACGTCCGATGCGGCGCGGCACACTCACAGAAGTGCAGATGCTGCTAGCCGTGCAGGCTTAGCTCCCCAGTGGTCGGTCGATGCTCATCCCAGATGAGATAGAGCCCCCCCGCAATCACTATGGTGGCGCCAAATAGCACGTGCGCCGACGGCGTGATGGCAAATACAAAATAGTCCAATAGCAAACCCCACACTAAGGCGGTGTACTCAAATGGAGTGACCGTAGCGGCTGCCGCCAATTGAAAGGCGCGCGTCAAAAAATACTGCGCCAGAGCCCCGGTAAGGCCAATCATCGCCAGAATCCATAGATGAGCTGGCGCCAACGAGTGCCACGTGGGGGCTGCGATCGCTGAGGCAACAACAGCCACACCAAAAAGATTCCAAGTGACCAGCGCGTAGCTCGAATCCGTTCGACCCAATACCCGGATCGATAACACACTGACGGCATAGCAGATCGCCGATGCGGCTGCGGCGAGGCCGCCCAATGAGAGCATTCCGTGGCCATGGGGTTGTAAGGCAATCAGCACGCCAAGCATACCCACGGCGATCGCAACCCACCGGCGTATCGGCACAGGCTCTTTTAAGAAGATACGGGAAAAGGCGGCCACCATCAGCGGCGCGCTCATGTAGATTGCATACGTATCGGTCAGTCCTTGAACAGATACGGAATAGATAAAGGTCACTAGCATCACAATGGCAAGCACGATACGCACAAGATACAGCGCGTAATTGTTCACACGAAGAGAACGCCAGTGATTTCCCCAGGCTAGCGTCAGCGCGATGAAAGGCAAAGAAAAGATAGCCCGCAAGGCGGTCACTTGCATCGGAGGATAGTAGGCAGAGACGCGCTTTAAACCAGCATCCATAAATGAGAACAGCAGAACGCCCAGCAACATTCGGCCGATCGCTTTGAGGTTGGCCGTCTGCAATGGAAGTCCTAAGAGGCTAACAATAGAGAGCTGGAGCTCGGATAGGACGGCTAGCGGGTTTGAATATCACTGTACTGGCGACTCGTAGGGCCGGTATACAGCTGGCGCGGGCGGCCAATTTTCATCGCAGGATCGCCGATCATTTCTTGCCAGTGAGCAACCCATCCTGCCGTTCGCGCAATCGCAAACATGACTGTGAACATGGAGCGCGGGATACCAATCGCACTGTAAATAATGCCGGAGTAGAAATCGACATTCGGGTAGAGCTTACGAGATACAAAGTACTCATCATGTAACGCGACTTCTTCTAAGCGAAGCGCCAACTCGAAGAGTGGATTATCCGTGCGGCCCAGCTTCTCAAGAACCGCATGACAGGTTTCGCGAATAATTTTCGCGCGAGGGTCAAAGTTTTTATAGACACGGTGACCAAAGCCCATCAGCTTCGTATGATCTTGCTTGTCTTTAACGCGCGCCAGAAACTTAGGAATAGCATCGGCGGTGCCGATCTCCTCGAGCATTTGTAGAACCGCCTCATTGGCGCCACCATGTGAGGGCCCCCACAAAGCCGAGACGCCAGCAGAGATGGCAGCATACGGGTTGGTACCAGTGCTACCCGCTAACCGAACGGTAGATGTACTGGCATTTTGCTCGTGATCAGCGTGCAGGATCAGCAACAAGTCGAGCGCTTTAGCAGCTGTTGGCTCGATCTGTAGCTCTTCGCTGGGAACTCCGAAAAACATATTGAGCAAGTTCGTGCCATAGCTCAGCGAGTTTCTCGGTTGCATAAATGGCTGGCCGAGCATGTGCTTGTAGGCTGCCGCTGCAATCGTTGGCATCTTGGCGAGAATGCGATGAGCAACAATCTCTCGATGCCGCGGGTTATAGATATCTAGAGAGTCGTGGTAAAAACCAGCGAGAGATGCCACCACGGCAGACACTTGCGCCATTGGGTGCGCATCGTAATGAAAGCCATTAAAAAACCGCAGCAGCGATTCATTGATCATCGTGTGACGAGTGATGTTGTTCTGCCACTCAGCCAACTGCGTCGCATCGGGCAACTCACCGTAGATGAGCAGGTAAGCGACCTCTAAGAAGGTGCTTTTTGCCGCAAGTTGCTCCACCGGATAACCGCGATACAGCAAGATTCCGTTATCGCCGTCGATGTAGGTGATTTTCGACTCGCAGGCAGCCGTCGACATAAAGCCTGGGTCGTATGTAAAAACGCCATGATCTTTTGCCAGAGGGGCGATATTGACAACGTCCGGACCGACCGTCGGGTGTAGGGCTTCAAGTGAGGAGCTTTTGCCCGTGGCATCGTCGGTCAGCGTGAAGGTACGAGTCGTCATGGAATACCCTTTGAGTGCGGGCAGATTGTCACGTGACGGCCCAAGAATCAAGGATGCGGGCAGGGTGCCCATATGAAAACGCCCGGCAGTGCCGGGCGTTTGCGAATCCATCCGATCGACGGAGCAGTTAGGCCGCTGGCGTCTGGGCGGCGTACTTCTTACGGAAGCGATCCACGCGGCCGCCGGTATCCACTACTTTTTGCTTGCCCGTGTAAAACGGGTGGCATGCGGAGCAGACTTCTACACTGAGATCAGTACCCAGGGTTGAACCCGTTTCGAACTTGTTGCCGCAGCTGCAAACAACGTTAATCGAGGTATAGGCAGGGTGTATTTCAGGCTTCATGGCGTATTCACAGCGTGGCGCGTCAGAGGGGCGCGCAGTATAGGCAGTCAGCGGGCTGCGCCGCAAGGTGAATCGATATCAGCAGCCGCTACGGCGCTGCGCCATGGCAGCAGGGGTAGCCTGTAAACCCGTACGGAAACGCTTACTTAGGTCATTTTCAGGGTAACAGTCATGAACTTTAGTGGCTAACAGGATGAACCCATAGGCCACCCTTCATATTATCCACTTTTCCTGTGGATAACTATGTGGACAATGTATCCCCACCACCCATTTAGCCGCGCAAAAAATGCATTTATGATGATTTGATTAAAAAATGAACAGGGCTATTTATTATTTAAATTCAATAAGTTAGATACTCCCTCTTGAGAACTCAGGTGATAAAGCGACTGTTAGTGACTACTTTTCGCTTGCCCCCCTCTCGGTGTGCACAAGTCGGCCACGCTGACTGCCTGACCGCCGGCTCTGGCGTCTCTTTTTTAACTAAAATGAGGCACTTACCTGAGCCCCACCACACGCGTCAGGACGCCTCAGACGGCGCCGGTAAAAACAACGCCTGCAAATCGTTTAAAAATCGCTGCCCAAGCGCGGTGGCACGAAAGCCTTTAGCGGTACTTTCCAGTAGCGCGCGCCGTTGCGCGAGTGCCAGAGGAGCGGCCACCACTTCAAGCGGCAGCCCCGTGCGCTCCTCAAAAGCAGTCGCCTCAAAACCGTCCGCCAGACGAAGTGCGTTAAGCAAATACTCGAATGGCCTCATCTGCGCATGAACCGCCACACGCACGCCCAAAGAGGCCTGCGCGCTGGATTGCGCCAGATACTCCCTCGGCTGCTTCAGTTTCTCAGTGCGCCAAATCATCTGCTCATGTCGATCCGTTACCTTGCCGTGCGCGCCCGCGCCAATACCCAGATAGTCGCCAAACTGCCAGTAGTTGAGATTATGACGACACTCAAAGCCAGGTCGCGCCCAGGCTGACACTTCGTACTGCCTAAAGCCAGCCGCCAGCAAGCGCGCGTGGGTGGCCTGTTGCATCTGCTCAAGCACCTCCTCATCAGGCAGCGTCGGTGGCTGGGTAAAAAAGACCGTACCTGGCTCGAGCGTCAACTGATAGTGCGACACATGCGGCGGCTTAAACCCAAGACCCTGCTCAATATCTATCAGCGCCTCAGCCACCGACTGCTCGGGTAACCCGTGCATCAGATCCAAATTAAAGTTTCCGATGCCCGACTCAGCCAGCTCTGCTAATGACCGAACCGTGTCACTTGGAGCGTGAATGCGTCCAAGAAGCTGCAACTGATGTGCACCAAAACTCTGTACGCCCAAGGACACACGATTGATACCAGCCTGGTAATAGCCAACAAAACTGCCACGTTCAATGGCCCCCGGATTTACTTCCATCGTGACTTCCGCATCCGTAGCCACTTCAACTCGCGCACGAATTCCCGCCATCAGCTTTGCCATTGACTCGGGGGAAAACAAACTGGGCGTACCGCCGCCGAAAAAAACAGTCTCAACAGCACGCCCCTGCACCCGCGGCGCTTCCAACGCCAAATCTTGCAGCAAAGCATCTATGTAAGCGGGCTGTGGCAATAGTCCTTTGTGCACATGCGAATTAAAATCGCAGTAAGGACACTTACGCACACACCAGGGAAGATGCACATAAAGGGCGAGTGGCGGATTAATCAGCGCTGTCATTCTGACGCAAGTCGCGCCTGCAAACTTCGCATGGCTTGCGCACGGTGCGATAACTCATTCTTCTCTTGCAAAGATAGCTCGGCGGCCGTCTTACCAAGGGCAGGCACCCAAAATAAAGGGTCGTAACCAAAACCATTTTGGCCACGCGGCTCTAACACGATCTCCCCTTCCCAGACACCCTGCACAATCATTGGTGTTGGATCCTCTGGTCCTGACACGAGCGCCAACACCGTCCGATAGCGCGCCGTGCGCGGCGCGGGACTCGCACGCAGTGCGTCCAATAAACGGGCGTTATTGACAGCGTCACTCGCGCCATCTCCAGCATAGCGAGCGGAGTACACCCCTGGGGCACCCTCGAGCGCATCTACTTCAAGACCTGAATCATCAGCGAGCGCAGCACATTGGGCGCGCTTAGCGGCGTACCGCGCCTTCAGCAAAGCATTACCGACAAAAGTGCTCTCTGTTTCAGCAATGGCCGGTATCCCGAGTTCGCGTTGCGAAATCACTTCGCCGACAAAATCTGCCAACAGTAATTCGAACTCGGCAAGCTTGCCGGCATTGTGCGTCGCAATCACTAATCGCTGAATAACCACACTTACACTTAAATCAGCGGCTCAACGCCTGCTGCTGAGCGGCAAGCAATTGCTCGACGCCTGTGCTCGCCAAAGCCAGCATTGACGTCAGCTCATGCGGCCGAAAGGCATGCCCTTCTGCGGTTCCTTGAATCTCAACATACGCATCGATACCGTTCATGACCACATTCATGTCAGTCTCTGCCTGAGAGTCTTCAGCGTAGTCAAGATCAAGCACAGGTACGCCATTAAAAATGCCGACCGAAATAGCCGCCACTTGACCATGCACCGGGCTTGCGGATAGATCACGTCGCTTGATCAGGGTAGTAATGGCATCAACGAGAGCAACATAGCTACCCGTAATGGCTGCAGTTCGCGTGCCGCCATCTGCCTGCAGAACATCACAATCGAGCGTAATGGTGCGCTCTCCGAGCGCTTTGAGATCGATGACTGAGCGTAGGCTTCGACCAATGAGTCGCTGAATCTCTTGGGTGCGGCCGGTCTGCTTTCCGCGTGCCGCCTCTCGTGGGCTTCGGGTGTGCGTGGCGCGCGGCAGCATGCCGTACTCAGCAGTGATCCAGCCTTGGCCTTTATTGCGCAAAAAGCCCGGTACCCCTGCCTCAATAGAGGCGGTACACAATACGCGCGTACCACCAAACGCGACCAACACGGAGCCCTCGGCATGACGGGTAAAATGACGCTCAAAACTCACTTCCCGCATTTGATTCGGGGCACGACCACTTGGACGCATAACGATTCCCTCTAATAAATACTCGCGAGATTTAAGCAGTCCATCGAACCACCACAGCTGACACATTATCACTCTGAGGTGCGGAAGCTCGCACACTAAAATCACCTAGAGCCTGCAAAGTGGCATTTAGATCCGAATGGGTACTTAAGGCCCTGGCAAGATCCATGTCTTGAAAGTTGCTCCAAAAGCCATCCGAGCAGACCAGGAGCAAGTCACTCACCTGCAGCACTTTGCGGCCAGTAACAGTCATTTCGGGAAGTACTGCGTCACCACCGAGACAATGCTCTACATAGTGACGCATCGGGTGCGACGACGCTTCAGCAGCCGTAATGCTGCCTTCACGCAATAACCGCTCCACATGGCTATGATCGCGCGTTCGGTGCACCAATGCCCCGTTACGGATTTGATAGAGGCGACTATCTCCCACATGTACCCAGTAGGAAGCGCCTTGCTGAATCAAACACGCAGCACAGGTAGCACGCGGCTTCGAATCAAACCGTAGGGCGTGACCCACCGCTACTACCGCATCATGGGCAGTCGCCATTGCCCGATGCAAAAACCCAATAGGATCAAGGATAGGTGTCGTAACAGCCAAAAAGCCCGCCCGCAGTGAGTCAACGGCAGTCTGTGCTGCCAGCGCGCCACCCTGATGGCCGCCCATACCATCAGCCACCACCACCAAGACTGCCTGATTGTTGGCGACTACAGCGAGTCGATCTTGGTTTTCTGCACGGTGACCAAGAAGACTTAACTGAGCGTATTCAAGTTGCAAACAATCAATCCCGCGCCGGCAACAAGCCAGCCCTGTTAGAGTAGTCATCTATTCTATCGCAGATGAGCGCCCCCATGATTCGTAGCATGACTGGCTTTGCACGAGCTGAACGCGGTACCGATGCTGTCACCCTCATCTGGGAGTTGCGCACCGTTAATCATCGTTTTTTGGAAGTGAGCGTACGATTGCCTGAAGAGCTGCGCTCCAGTGAGGCAGAGTTTAGGCAAGCAATCGCCGCCACGGCAAAGCGTGGCAAGGTGGATGCGAGCCTACAACTGCGGGGCGCAAGCAGCGCTCATGTGAGCTTGGATATTGACGAGGCGTTTTTAGATGAATTGATTGCCAAAAGTCATGACGTCTCTAAACGAGCCACTGCTCGTGGTGGATCACTCGACGCACCTACCCCTCTTGATTTGCTGCGCTGGCCTGGCGTTATTAAAGAGCAACCGCGCGATACCAGCCCACTATCGCCGCTCGCACACGAAGCGCTGAAAGACGCTTTGGAGACCCTAGCAACGAGTCGCGCCAGTGAGGGTAGTCGCATGGCCCAGCTGTTAGACGCGCGCTGTCGGCAGATTGAGACACTGGTGACCTCAGTCAGGACGCGATTGCCCGAGGTCCACGTGCGCATTCGAAACCGACTCGAGGAGCGCTTAGCGAGCTTGTCTGCTCCGAGCGATACCAATCGAGAACGACTCGAGCAAGAAATTGCATTGCTGTTGTCAAAAATGGATGTCGATGAAGAGCTTGATCGACTGGTCAGCCATATCGCCGAAGTGGATAAGGCGCTCGCTGGCAGTGAACCTGCTGGACGACGTCTCGATTTTCTCATGCAGGAATTTAATCGCGAAGCCAATACGCTGTCATCGAAATCTCAGGATCCTGAAACAACGCGGGCGGCAGTCGATATGAAAGTGCTGATTGAGCAAATGCTTGAACAGGTGCAAAACATCGAGTAGCATTGGTTTTTAAGCGCTGACGGCTTCTCACTAGCCGATGTCGAGCGAACTACCTAGTGGCCACTATCGCTCGCCATACACGACGTGCGCTTTGAATCGATTCCTGGAAAATTTGGCAGGAATACCCCGAAACTCACTGCCACATGCGCCCTGGTTGGGGCTAACATCGAATGTCTAAGGACTACCGATTTAATTAAGATAGACGCCATGGCACAGCCACCGAACGCCCCCCGGATACCCAGCACCCGCGCTCGCGGTCGGCTATTCGTGGTCGCAGCACCCTCTGGCACAGGCAAAACGAGCTTGGTCAAAGGACTGATGGCGCGCGTACCCACGCTGAGTTGCTCGATTTCGCACACCACACGGCCACCGCGTCCCAACGAAGTAGAGGGCAAGGACTACTACTTCGTTAATAAGACAACCTTTCAGAAAATGATCGAGCAAGGCGCCTTTTTGGAACACGCCAGCGTCTTCGATCATTTTTACGGCACTGGCACACAACCGGTGGAACAAACACTCAGTCAGGGGCGGGATTTGCTACTCGAGATTGACTGGCAAGGTGCGCAGCAGGTTCGCCGTCACCTGCCTGAAGCGATCGATATTTTCATATTGCCCCCTTCCACAGAGGCGCTAGAAACGCGCTTGCGCAACCGCGCGACCGACACGGATGAGGTCATCGCTCGGCGCTTGCTGGATTCGGTCACTGAGCTGTCACACTGGCAGGAATTCAAGTACGCCTTAGTCAATGACCAATTTGAGCGCGCTCTAAGCGACCTGACGCAACTGGTCACCCAGGACCCGCGCCCTTTCGCGACAGACCGGACTGAGCTGGCTGCCTTGATGGACCGCCTGCTCGCGGCACCCAAAGCTTAAATGGACTGAAATTAGCCGCTCAGGGGCTTTTCAGGTATGATGATCGACCCCGTATTCTTGTTCGGATAACGTGTATGGCCCGCATCACCATCGAAGACTGCCTTAAGCAAGGCGTTGAAAACCAGTTCGAGCTCGTGCTCTTAGCAGCCAAGCGCGCTCGTCGCCTAGCCAATGGCGCTGAAGCGCTGGTGGACTGGGAAAACGACAAGGTGACCGTAGTGGCCTTGAGAGAAATCGCTGAAGGCAAAGTCAGTCGGGACTTGTTGCTAGAAGCGGATCCAGAACCCGCACCGATGCTGCCGCCACAAGAAAGTGCGCTGGATTTGCCACCTGACTTTCGCGCACCGCAGTTTGGCTTAGGCGACTGAGCGGAGGATCAGCGCTGACGTCAAGCGCGATCACCTCATGGATTATGCGTCCTCCTTGCTCAGCTTCTTGCCGGGTGGGCGCCGCTCCCCTGGCATTGCTCAGCTACTCAGTAAGCTCGAGAGCTATCTTCCCGAAAATCAGATAGAGCGTATCCAGCACGCCTATGAGCTCGCGGAGCAGTCCCATAAAGGCCAGAAACGCCTCACAGGCGAAGCCTATATTTCTCACCCTGTAGCGGTCGCTGCCATCTTGGCCGACCTACATCTTGACGCTCAAACCATCTGTGCCGCACTGCTACATGATGTTATTGAAGACACGCCTACTGCCAAAGAAGAAATCGTTGAGCAGTTCGGCCGTGAAGTCGCCGAGCTGGTCGACGGCGTTTCCAAATTAGATCAAGTCCAGTTTAAGAGTCGCAAAGAAGCGCAGGCAGAGTCATTTCGAAAAATGATTCTGGCGATGACACAAGACATCCGCATCATTATGGTGAAGCTTGCTGACCGCGTGCATAACATGCGAACGCTCGGCAGCATGCCGCCGATCAAGCGCCGACGTATAGCGCTAGAAACACTAGAAATTTATGCGCCAATCGCAAATCGGCTTGGCATCCATTCCATTAAGACTGAGCTTGAAAACCTTGGCTTTCAGAGCTTGTATCCGCAGCGACACAAAGTACTCGATCGCGAGCTTAAACGGGCGCATGGCAATCAGAAAGAATTCTTGCCAAAAATCACTGACCGGCTCAGTGATGCTCTCAAAAAAGCAGCCTTAAAGGGGCTGGTCGAGTCACGAGAAAAGCATCTGTATGGCGTTTACCAAAAGATGCGCAAAAAGCATTTGCCGCTTGCCCAGATCATTGATGTCTTCGGAGTCCGAGTCATCGTCAACTCCGTGGATGACTGTTACCGCGCGCTAGGTGTTGTCCACAATGCCTACAAGCCCATGCCGGGTAGATTCAAAGACTACATTGCCATTCCCCGAATCAATGGATATCAGTCCCTGCACACCACTTTGTTTGGTCCGAACGGTATCCCGCTAGAAGTTCAGATCAGAACAACCGCGATGCACCAGCTAGCTGAGAATGGCATCGCAGCTCACTGGCAATACAAGACAGGGGAAGATACCGGCACAACGCAACCCGACCATGCACGCGACTGGTTGAAGAAATTAGTGCAAATGCAGGAGGGCGGGAGCTCTGAAGAATTCGTAGAAAGCGTAAAGATCGATCTATTTCCAGACAAGGTCTACGTGTTTACACACAAGGGGGATATCTTGCGGCTGCCGCGCGGTGCCACGTGTGTCGACTTCGCGTACGCCGTTCATACCGATGTGGGCCGACGCTGCGTCGCCGCCAAAATCGATCGACGTTTGGCGCCCTTGCGGACGGCGTTGCGCAATGGTCAGACCGTGGAAATTATCACTGCAAAAAATGCGACACCCAATCCGGCATGGGCATCATTCGTGGTGACCGCTAAGGCGCGCGCCGCTATCCGTACTCACCTCAAGGGAATGCAGCATGGCGAGGCTATTGAGCTAGGCGAGCGCCTCGTTAATCAGGCGTTGACCGACTTCAAGCTCACCACAAAGGGCTTGGGTGAGGCTGCGTTGCTGGTAGCGGCACGGCAGTTAGGCTGCAAGAGCGCAGAAGACCTGTTTGAAAAAGTGGCGCTGGGAGAGCGGCTCGCGCCACTGGTCGCCCGTCACTTATTGCCGGCAGATGGCGAGGTACCCGTCGGTCAGGCACTCGCCGATAGCACTGCCGTGACCGGCCGTAGCGGCGCATTGTCTATCGCCGGCACAGAAGGGCTGATGGTCAGCTACGCCCAGTGCTGCCACCCCATTCCCGGTGATGACATCATCGCATTCTTATCAATCGGACGCGGTGTGGTCATCCACCGCGCCAAGTGCGGCAATGTCAGCCATTGGCACAAGCACCCTGAGAAATGGTTGCCGGTTGCCTGGGAAGCGGACATTGACCGAACATTTGCGTCAGAAATCAAAATTGAAGTCAGCAACCAACCTGGCGTATTAGCCGCGATCGCCTCAGGCATTGCCGCCACAGGCACTAATATCAGTCGTGCAGAGGTGGCTGAGCACGATGGCGAGTCCGCCACCATCACGGTCGAACTTCAGGTACGTCATCGAGTGCATTTAGCGACTGTATTGCGCGCTATACGCCATATGCCGGAGGCACTATCGATCACCCGAGTCATCACTTGAAGCAAGCGACCGAACACCCGTAGCGTGCGACAATGCGCGCTGTAAAAAAGGAGACCACACCATGGCCAGAAGCATTATTTCTACTACCGAAGCACCCGCTGCCATTGGCACTTATTCACAAGCCGTCAAAGTCGGAAGTACCGTGTATATCTCGGGGCAAATTCCGCTAGATCCTGTGACACAAACCATGGTGACAGGCGATTTTGAGGCGCAGGTGCGCCGTGTATTTGAAAATCTAAAAGCGATCGCCATCGCATCCGGTGGCACACTCGCCGATGCCGTGAAGGTCAACATCTTTTTGACGGATCTGTCGAACTTCGCGCTTGTCAACAAAGTGATGTCCGAATACTTCCCGGAGCCCTACCCTGCGCGTGCGGCGATTGGCGTGGCTTCGCTGCCCCGCGGCGCTGCGGTTGAGGCTGATTGCATTCTAGGGCTGTGAACCCAAAGCCTACCTCAACGGGAATTCCCGGAGCGGTGGCTTCGGAACTGCGACCTGTCACGGCCCTAAAAGGCGTCGGTGATGCCCTTGCTGCAAAGCTCGCCAAGCTTGGCGTAGAAACCGTTCAAGATGTGCTGTTTCTGTTGCCGCTTCGGTATGAAGATCGCACACAGATCATTCCTATTGGTTCACTTCGCGCGGGTGACCGCGTCGTGGTGGAAGGCGAAGTGCAACTGGCGGAGCTGGTATTTCGCAAGCGGCGTCAGTTACTGGTACGGATCACGGACGGATCTGGATTTCTGACGCTGCGGTTTTTCTACTTCACTGCACAGCAACAAGCACAATTAACGCGCGGTGTACGTCTACGTTGCTATGGCGAGGCGCGTCGCGGGGGATTGGGCCTTGAGATCGTGCACCCCGAGTACCGGCGTGCCGATGGGCCCGATGCGCAGCGAACTGAAGACTCGTTGACCCCTGTGTATCCGACGACAGAGGGCGTGCAGCAAGGCCGACTTCGCATTCTCACCGCGCTGGCTCTGGACGATGCAGAGCAGCAGCGGGTTCGCGACTGGCTACCCAGTGAGCTACTACGCGATTTACAACTGCCTTCCTTAGCGGAGGCACTGACCTACGTACACAGGCCTCCGCCGGGTGCAGACTTAATGCCACTCGCCATGGGCACTCATCCTGCGCAGCGGCGCCTCGCCTTTGAGGAGCTGCTCGCTCACCAAATCAGTCTGCGGTTGCTCCGCCAACAGATACGAACAGAGCCTGCGTGGCCGCTGGCAGGGAATGGCCAGTTGACGGCGCCATTTCGGCAAGCCCTCCCTTTCTCACTGACTAAGGCCCAAGAGCGCACCTTTGCCGAGGCAAGCACCGATATTGCCAGCACGTCCCCAATGCTTCGCTTAGTGCAAGGTGATGTGGGCTCAGGCAAAACCGTCGTGGCCGCACTGGCGGCCTTGATCGCGATCGAAGCGGGCTACCAAGTTGCGATGATGGCCCCCACCGAGTTGCTGGCCGAGCAGCACTGGCAAAATTTCGAGCGCTGGTTCAAGCCACTGCAGATACCCGTGGCGCTACTGTCAGGGAAGCTGACCGGCGTGGCGCGCCAACACACACTGAATGCAATTGCCGATGGAGCACAAGTCCCCTTAGTGATTGGCACACATGCTCTATTTCAAGAGGGTGTCCGTTTCAAGCGACTCGCCTTAGTAATCATCGATGAGCAGCATCGCTTTGGCGTTCAACAGAGACTGGCACTACGAGAAAAGGGTATGCAAGAGGGCCGAGTACCGCACCAGCTCATTATGACGGCGACCCCCATCCCACGAACACTGGCGATGACTGCCTACGCGGATCTGGATGTGTCGGTGATTGATGAATTACCACCGGGGCGCACACCGGTCACCACGGTCGTGTTGCCAGAGGCGCGACGCGACGCCGTGGTCGCACGCATTGCCGCTGCCTGTCGGCAAGGGCGGCAAGCGTACTGGGTCTGTCCTTTAATTGAAGAGTCTGAGGAACTTGATTACCAGGCAGCGGAAGCAACGCATGCCGCTTTAGTCGTCGCTTTGCCGGCACTGAGCATCGGTTTAGTGCATGGGCGTCTCACCTCAAAAAAGAAAGAAGCGGTGATGGCGGCCTTCAAGCGAGGCGAACTCAATTTACTCGTTGCCACCACGGTCATCGAGGTGGGCGTCGATGTGCCGAATGCGAGCCTAATGGTGATCGAGAATTCGGAGCGTATGGGGCTCGCGCAACTTCACCAGTTGCGCGGCCGTGTGGGTCGCGGCGCTGCTGAATCCACCTGCGTGCTACTGTATCGAGGGCCCTTGTCACGCCTTGCACAGGAACGTTTAGATGTGATGCGTTCCACGACGGACGGATTCAAGGTGTCTGAGCGCGACTTAGAATTGCGTGGTCCCGGCGAGTTACTGGGAACACGCCAAACGGGTCTAGTTCAAATGAAGGTGGCCGAGTTGATTCGAGATGCCGATATGTTGCCGCGTGTACAAGAAGTCGCGGAATATTTAATTACTCACCATCCGGAGACGCTTCGCCCCCTGTTGCGACGCTGGATCGGCGCTGGAGAACGTTATGGCCAAGTGTAAGCGCCGACATCTACTGTGGCGTGACCTAACACATGGGATCGTCCATGAGTACGCCCATGATTGATAGCGCAGGATTGTCTCAACTGGGTCGCCGGCTCATTGATTACGGCCGCTTGATTCGCTTACATCAGCCGACCGGTATTTGGCTACTCGGCTGGCCCGCGCTATGGGCACTTTGGCTCGCCTCATCAGGTCATCCTCATGAGAAGATCTTCACCGTATTTTCTCTAGGGGTATTGGTGACCCGCTCCGCGGGTTGTGCGCTGAATGATTACGCGGATCGCAAGGTCGATCCGTATGTTAAGCGCACCCACGACCGTCCACTGGCTGCAGGTCGCATCACACCACCCGAGGCAATTGGCATCTATGTGACGTTGTCGTTGGCAGCGTTAGGACTGGTCTGTCTGCTGGATCAACTGACCATCGTGTATGCCTTGGTGGGCGCCCTCCTGACGGCTGTCTACCCATTTTTGAAACGGGTGTTCTCATGGCCACAGGCGTGGCTCGGTGTGGCTTTTTCCTGGTCAATCCCCATGGCGTTTATTGCAGAGCGCCAATCCGTTACGCCCGTAGCATGGGTGTTATTCATGGCAGGCGTCTTATGGACGCTGGTCTATGACACAGAGTACGCGATGGTTGATCGAGACGATGACTTGAAAGTGGGCATCAAATCCACAGCGCTCCTGTTTGGCCAAGCGGATCGTCTAATCATCGGCGCGTGTCAGATTGGCGTAGTTGGGCTACTCGCATGGGTAGGCATCCTCCTGCAGCGTGGTCACTGGTATGCGCTCGGCCTAGCAGCAGGCGCGTGTCTCTTTTACTTTCAGCAGACGTTACTAAGGCACCGAGAGCGTGATGCTTGTTTTCGGGCATTTAAGAATAACGCCTGGTTTGGAGCGGTGATATTTATCGGGATTGCGCTCGACTATCTCTTTATCTAAGCGCACATGCGCGTCTTTAACGCTCGAAGCGCCGGGATAGTACGACGGCGGTCGTCGTTGACTGCACGCCCGGACAGGCGCGCAACTGGTCAAGCGCGCTGTCTAATGCTTCGGTCGATGACGCAGCCAACATGGCGATCAAATCGTAAGCGCCACTGACTGTCATCAGTGCGGTGACCGCACTCATGCCTTTTAGCGTGCGCTCTACCGACGCTTGTTGTTGAGGCTCCACTGCAATCATGACGTGCGCTTGCACATGACGCGTGTCCGCATCGGGGCTGACCTTGATCGTGTAACCACGGATGGTGCCATTGCGTTCTAGCCGATCGAGGCGGCTCTGCACGGTTGAACGCGCCACACCGAGCGCACGCGCGAGTGCAGCGGTCGACAGGCGAGCGTTTTCGCGCAGTAAGAGCAAGAGCGCTTGGTCGGGGTCCTGAGCAGACGTTTTGATCATTGTGTCGTCATTATGCCATTTAATACAGTCAGTTTCGTCTTAAAGCGCATTCAATTCAACGAATTAAGCTCTCAGAATAACGATCTTATCTGATTATCTGAGAATGTCACATGAACCAAGCCGTGCATCGAATTGTGGTCATGGGCGCAGGCCATATCGGGGCGATGATCACCGAACTACTCATCGCCAGTGGCGACTACGAGGTCACTCTGATCGATCAGTCGCTCACCGCCTTGCAGGCCATCCCCGCGCGCGAACGGCTTCGGACCGAGGCTCGGTCTGTCACGGATTCTGTCGGCCTGACACAAGCGATGCGCGGTCACTATGCTGTCATCAGTGCGGTGCCTTATTCGCTCACGCACCACGTCGCTCGAGCAGCACAAGCGGCTGGCATACATTATTTGGATCTAACCGAAGATGTCGCAACCACCCAAGCCGTCAGCGCGCTCGCTCCACATGCCTCACACGCACTGATCCCTCAATGTGGTCTAGCACCTGGATTCATCTCCATCGTCGGCATGGACCTAGCACGCCGCTTTGAAAAAATAGATGCGTTACGCCTTCGCGTAGGGGCGTTACCAGAGTTCCCATCGAATGCTTTGGGTTACAACTTGACCTGGAGTACGGCAGGCGTCATCAACGAGTATTGTCAGCCGTGCGACGCCATAGTCCAAGGCAAGCAAGTCAGCGTACCGCCACTCGAAGAATTAGAGCACTTTGCACTCGATGGCGTTCAGTACGAGGCATTTAACACCTCTGGCGGCTTAGGCACGCTGTGTGAAAGTCTCGCCGGACGCGTTAGAAATCTCAACTATCGAACGATTCGCTATCCAGGTCATCGCGATGCCATGAAGCTGTTGCTACAAGACCTGCGGCTCGCTGAACGCCCGGAGCTCCTGACTGAAGTACTTGAATATGCTATTCCTGGGACACCGCAGGATATGGTGGTGATCTTTGCCACTGCCACCGGTATTCGCAACGGCCGTGTCTGGCAGGAATCCTATGCCAATACGATTTATCCGCAGGTTATTGCTGGGCGCGAATGGACCGCCATCCAAACCACCACTGCCTGCGCAGTCTGCGCAGTCCTTGATCTGCTGGTCGCCGGCAAAGTCCCAGCCAAAGGCTTCGTCAGACAAGAAGACATTGAACTGAGTGCATTTTTAGAAAATCGCTTTGGTCGCGCGTATGCGACGCGTACCATAGCGTCGGCTCCCCTGTCTCTAAAGGCCACCCCATGAGTCTCACCTCCGTTGGTTTTGATCGCACCCAACTCACGATGGGTGATATTGCTAGCCATTCACCCATCGATGGTCATTTGCTGGGTCGAGTCTCTAGTACGACAGTAGCCGAGCTCGACGCCCTACTCACACAGTCGGTTAACGCCTTCCACCAATGGCGCACCGTACCTGCACCTCGCCGCGGCGAATTAGTTCGATTGTTCGGTGCCGCGGTCAGAGAGCACAAAAAAGAACTGGCGGAGCTGATCACCTTAGAAGCCGGCAAAATAAATAGCGAAGCCGCAGGTGAAGTCCAAGAGATTATTGATATTTGTGATTTCGCGGTCGGCTTATCGCGTCAACTGTATGGCCTGACCATCACCTCTGAACGTCGGGAACATCACTTACTCGAGCGTTGGCATCCATTAGGCCCTGTCGGCGTGATCACTGCTTTTAACTTCCCAATGGCGGTGTGGGCATGGAATGCAAGCCTTGCGTTGATCTGCGGTGACTCTCTCATCTGGAAGCCATCAGAAAAAACACCGCTCACGGCGCTCGCCTTGTCGAAGATATTAAACAACGTATGCGCTTCCTTTTCAGATGCGCCACAGGGTTTGAGTGCGCTGATTCAGGGCGACCGCAGCATCGGCGAGCACCTCGTCAAAGACCCCCGTGTGGCACTACTCAGCGCAACCGGCAGCACTCGAATGGGCCGCGAGGTCGCGGGGCAAGTGGCTAGTCGCTTTGGTCGAAGCTTATTAGAGTTGGGCGGTAATAACGCCATGATTGTCAGCCCCTCCGCGCGCGAAGACCTAGCGGTTCGGGCCATTACCTTTGCGGTAGCTGCCACGGCTGGTCAGCGGTGCACGACCCTACGACGCTTGTATATCCATCACAGCCGTTATGATGCGATGGTGGCTCGCCTGAAGAAAGCCTTTAGTAGTCTTCGTATTGGCAATCCGCTAGCCGATGACACCCTAGTCGGCCCGCTTATTGATGAGTCTGCCTTTAATGCGATGCAAAAAGCACTCGCAGCGGCCAAAGCAGCTGGTGCGCACATCACCTATGGCGAGCGTGTACCCGTGACTCACCTAGAGGGTGGCTTTTACGCGCGCCCCGCACTGGTTGAATTGGAGTCAATGGTCGAGGTGTGCAAGCAGGAAACCTTTGCGCCTATTCTCTATGTATTTCGCTATGAGGACTTAAGCGACGCCATTAAAGAGAACAACGGCGTTGCCCAGGGGCTATCCTCCAGCCTTATGACGCAGGATCTCTCCGAATCGGAGCGCTTCCTGTCTGCTGAGGGGAGTGATTGTGGCATAGCCAATATCAATATTGGCCCGAGTGGCGCTGAAATCGGCGGCGCTTTTGGCGGCGAAAAGGAGACCGGCGGAGGTCGTGAGGCAGGCTCGGATAGTTGGAAGGCCTATATGCGACGGCAGACCCAAACCATCAACTACTCCGCTGATCTGCCGCTGGCACAGGGCGTTAAATTCGACATCGAGTAGCTTCTGCGCAAAGGTTGATAGATCAGATGACACAAAAGCGATCCGCACAGCCAACTGACGCGGCTTTGCATGCCTCACGCTGGCATGGCACAGAGATTTCCAATTTCCACACCGCAGTGATCGCGCGGCAAGCGCGCGATCTGATGCAACAGGGTCGCGACGTTATTCCCATGCACTTTGGACAGCCGACGGCGGGAACACCGACGCTCGCAAAAGCAGCAGCAACCCAAGCAACGCGTGATGACGCGATCGGCTACACAGAATCACGCGCTTTGGTGATGCGCATCGCCGAGCATTACCAAGCCACGTACGGTCTACGCATTGACCCAGCTAGGGTGTTACTGACGGCGGGTGCGAGCCCTGCTTTAGTGACAGTTTTTTCAGCACTATTTAATGCGGGGGATCGCGTGGTTATTGGCAGACCGGGCTATCCGGCTTATCGGAATACGTTAAAAGCCTTGGGACGAGAGGCAGTAGAAATAGACCTTGATCCTCACACCGGGTATCAAATGAGTGGCGCGATGCTGGAGGCCGTTAGCGGCCCGTTGCATGGACTCGTGGTCGCAAGCCCCGCGAATCCTACCGGCGCCGTATTGGATCGCGCCTTGCTGCAATCGCTCTCTGATGTGTGTCGCAAGCGCGACATCACCATGATCTCGGATGAGATCTATCATGGTGTGACCTACACGTCACGCGCCGTGTGTGCTCTGGAAGTGAATTCAGACGCTATCATTATTAACAGTTTCTCCAAGTACTACCGTATGCCGGGTTGGCGCCTCGGTTGGTTGATCGCACCCACAGACCTCATCGAGCGTCTATCGGCTTATGTGATCAATTTTTTTATTACGCCACCAACCGTGGCGCAGCACGCGGCTTTAGCCGTTTTTGATGACACCATAGAATTGGATCAATCGGTATCGGACTATCAGCAAAACCGCGACCAGTTGCTGGCTGGCTTATCGAGTATCGGCATTAACGACGTACACTGTCCGCAAGGGGCGTTCTATTTGTACGTCAATGTGTCGCACCTCACCGACGATAGCTTCTCGTTTTGCCAGCGCCTGCTAAGTGAGAGCGGTATCTCAACCGCTCCCGGCATTGACTTTGATCCGATCCACGGTCATGGCTACTTACGCCTGTCGTTTGCCTTACGTCCCGACCAAATCAATCAAGCGACCAGCGGCCTGATCAAGTGGCTTGGCGCACAACCGAGGCGATAAGAGCGGAAACTGTCTTGCACGATTTCCCTGGAAACGGGTAACGTGACCACCATGCAAACTGCCCCCACAGCCCAAATGCGTGTCGCCGTCGTACCGGTCACTGCTTTCCAACAAAACTGCTCTCTCATCTGGGATACAGAGACAGGACGGGGGGCGGTGATTGATCCGGGTGGCGATCTGGATCGAGTGCTGGAACGCGCTACACGCGAGGGCGTCACCATCGAAAAGATCTTGTTGACGCATGCACACATCGATCATGCAGGGGCGACTGCTGAATTAAAGCGTCGCCTGCAGATCCCCATTGAAGGCCCACATGAAGGTGACCGATTCTGGATTGAGGCGTTGCCGGACGCAGCCGCACAATATGGCTTTCAGACGGAGGGCGCATTTGAGCCAGACCGCTGGTTACAGGACAACGATCAGGTCACCGTCGGCGGACTGACGCTTGACGTCTTACACTGCCCTGGCCACACACCCGGCCATGTCGTGTTCTTCCATCGCCCCAGTCAATTTGCGATCGTGGGCGATGTTATTTTCCAAGGATCTATCGGCCGCACTGACTTTCCGCGCGGCAATCACGCGGACCTGATTCGCTCTATTCGCACTAAGCTGTTCGCTCTGGGTGACCAAGTACAATTCCTGCCTGGTCACGGGCCATTATCTACCTTTGGCCAGGAACGGAAAACAAACCCTTTTGTATCGGATGCGGCGATCAGTAAGGCCGCAAGATCGTGAGCTTAGATCAGCATGTTTTATATGGGAATGGTCCAGTAGTGGTCGATGAGCAGAGCTGCAAATAACAATCCTAAGTAGTTTATTGACCAGCGAAATACGCGCATCGGCAAATTAGGCTGAGGCTTGTAATACAGCCTCCACGCGTAGCCTACGAATATTGCATCCAGCACGATTGCGGACAGAAGGTAGATCAGCCCACTCATCGCCAACAGCCACGGTAACAGGGTCACAGCCGTGAGTAAAAACGTGTACAGCAGGATATGCAGTCGCGTCATGGGAATGCCGTAAATGACTGGCATCATTGGGATGCCCACTTTGGCGTACTCATCTCGGCGGGCGATGGCCAATGCCCAAAAGTGGGGCGGAGTCCATACAAAGATGATCAGAAACAGCAGGAGAGCGCCAGGCTCCACACTGTTCGTGACTGCAGTCCAGCCCAACATAGGCGGCGCCGCGCCGGCCGCACCGCCAATCACAATATTTTGTACGGTCGCTCGTTTAAGCCAAGAGGTATAAATAATCGCATAGCCAATGAGAGACGCAAAGGTGAGAAGCGCTGTCAGCGTATTCACTAAAAATACCAAAATGGCCATCGACAGCGTTCCAAGGCATAGCGCAAAAACAAGCGCTTGTGCATCTCCTAGGGAACCGGTCGGCATCGGTCGATGACGAGTGCGCGCCATCTCACTATCAATGTGCTGATCAATCACGTGATTTACAGCAGCCGCGGAGGCGGCGGCAAGACAGATGCCGATAAAACCAAAGACCAAAGGCTTCAGTGGCGGGAAACCTGGACCGGCTAAAAAAGCGCCCACCAGCGCAGTGAAAGCCAGCAACAACACCACTCTCGGCTTGGTTAGCTCGTAGTAATCACGCCAGCTAGGAGCGGCGGCCGTTGGCGAAGAAGTGGGTATCGGCTCTGCCATGAACGTTGCTCAACGAATAACCAAAAAGAGGCGCAAGCCAAGGTGCCAGATGATCTAGCGCGTGGCCGTCGCCTGAGTCGTCGGCCACACACGCCGTAGCAGCGTAAGCGTACACAGCAACAGAATAACGGCTCCTGCATTATGAGCGGTACCGAGCCATAACGGAAATCCGCGCCAAATAAAGTTCACTGCGATGACCCACTGAAGCAACACGGCCGCACCCATGGCGAGGGCTGCGCGCTTAATGCGCCACGCCGATCCGGAACGCCATAGCATCCAAATCAACACAGCAAACACGCTGGCAATGAGCACAGCCCCAATGCGGTGTGTGTAGTGAATAGCGGTACGTGCCGCTCCGCTTAAAATGCCACCCTCATAGTCGATGCCACTGGTGTGACGCAAAGAAAACCCGTTAGCAAAATCAGTCATCGGTAGAAAACTGCCCTGACAAGTCGGAAAATCGGGGCAAGCGATGGCCGCGTAATTAGTACTCGTCCAGCCGCCAAGCATGATCTGCAAGGCCAACAAAGCGAGCGCCACGAGCACCAGTCGTCGCAGGCTCGGCGCTACGGTAACGGAGCGCTCTGGTGGCAGCGATAGCCAGAACAGCACACCCAGCGTGGTCAGGCCACCCATCAAGTGCAAGGTGACGATCATCGGCTTTAGTAGCAAGGTGACTGTGAGCGCACCAAGCGCACCCTGCGCGCAGACCAAACCAAAGAGCACCCAGGGCAAGACCCGCGGCTGATCGGCTTGTCGCCGATTCCATATAGAGAAGCCAACGAGCGCAATAATCACCGCGCCTAGGCCCGTGGCGATGTAACGATGCACCATTTCGTGCAACGCTTTTTGATACTCAAAGGGCCGGTCCGGAAACGCGGCAGCCGCATCCGCAATTTGATCAAGCACCGCGGCAGGCGTGATATGACCATAACAGCCAGGCCAATCTGGACAGCCAAGGCCTGCTTGAGTGAGGCGCACCCAAGCACCCACCACCACCACAACCACCGCCAGTGCGGCACCTAGCCGTGCGAGGCGCCTGAACATCGGTAAGCGATCGTGTGTGGGCATGCGTACGGATCTCTACGAGCGTGTTATGCGATCCCTTTAGCAAACGCGCTACGGGACGCGGTCGGTAACAGCTACTTGGTCTGAGCCGCAGCCTCGGCAAGGATGCTAACGGCTGCTGCAGCGAGTGTTGATAACTGCGCATCGCCCACCCGCCAAATCTCGATCATTTGGCTACGCATCCGTGGGTCCCAAAAGCGGCGCATGTGCGAGGCCGCCTCCGAAGCCGCCTGATAAGCAGCCGGCTTTAAAGTACGTGCGTTGCCAGTCCTCTCTACCGCACCCGCTATATCAATGTAGTAGCCATCCTCATCGGACGCGCCGTCTCCGGCTGTGATGCTATACACCGTATCTAAGTGCGAGCTCTCAAAGAAGCGGGTGATGTCGTTGGCCATCGTCACTAAATACTCAGCTTGCATCGAGTTTCTCTCTGTTTTCAGACGGCCTATTAGACGGTCGTCGCATGTTCATGCGCTGGTAGCCGCTCATTACGATCTTTGCGGAAGCGTTCCTGCCAATCTAACGGCTTGTCTACCTGTGCAACTTGCACCGCAGTGACCTTGTACTCAGGACAGTTGGTTGCCCAGTCCGAGTTATCGGTCGTCACCACGTTGGCACCCGACTCTGGGAAGTGAAAAGTGGTGTAAACAACGCCCGGCTGCACTCGGTCGGTGACCGTCGCACGCAATACGGTCTCGCCAGCGCGGCTAGTGATACCGACCCAATCGCCCTGCTTAACACCGCGCTGCTCGGCATCATGCGGATGGATCTCTAGCCGGTCTTCGTCATGCCACACTGAGTTACTCGTACGCCGTGTCTGTGCTCCCACGTTGTACTGCGTCAGGATACGACCTGTCGTTAGCAACAACGGGAAGCGGCTGGTGGAGCGCTCACGTGTTGGAACGTACTCGGTAACGTAAAAACGACCCTTGCCACGCACAAACTCATCAATGTGCATGGTGGGCGTGCCATTGGGCGCCGCCGCATTACAAGGCCACTGAATACTACCAAGCTTGTCTAGCTTGTCGTAATTGACGCCAGTGAAGGTAGGCGTGAGCCGAGCGATTTCATCCATGATTTCGGACGGGTGGTTATAGTGCATGGGATAGCCAAGGGCGTTGGCAAGCTTGACAGTCACCTCCCAATCCGCGAGCCCAGCCAAAGGTGGTACTGCCTTGCGAACACGCGCGATACGCCGCTCCGCATTGGTGAAGGTACCATCCTTCTCAAGGAACGACGCACCCGGCAGAAACACATGCGCGAACTTTGCGGTTTCGCACATGAAAATATCCTGCACGACCAGACACTCGAGTGCTGAGAGCGCATCCACCACATGCTGGGTGTTTGGATCGGACTGCGCAATGTCCTCACCTTGAATGTACATGCCACGGAAGGTGCCATCGAGCGCCGCTTCAAACATGTTAGGAATGCGTAGACCCGGCTCATTGCCCAGTTTCACACCCCAAGCACCCTCAAACAGTTCGCGGGTGGCGTTGTCCGACACATGCCGGTAGCCTGAGAACTCGTGTGGGAACGAGCCCATATCGCAGGAACCTTGCACATTATTCTGACCACGCAGCGGATTAACGCCCACGCCCTCGCGACCAAGATTTCCGGTAGCCATCGCTAGGTTGGCAATGCCCAGTACCGCGGTACTGCCTTGGCTATGTTCGGTCACACCGAGACCATAATAAATAGCGCCATTGCGCGCTGTTGCATACAGGCGCGCGGCTTTGCGCACTTCCTCGGCCGGAACACCCGTGACCGATTGCAACGCCTCAGGTGACTGGCGAGCATCCGACACAAATTGACGCCATTTATCGAATGCTTCTTTCTCGCAACGCTCCGCCACAAAGTCTTCTTTGACCAAACCTTCTGTCACGATCACGTGAGCCAAGGCGTTGACCATGGCGACGTTGGTGCCTGGGCGAAGTTGCAGATGATGATTCGCTTCGATGTGTGGGGTGCGTACCAACGCAATGACGCGTGGATCGACCACGATCAGCTCGGCGCCTTCACGCAAACGACGCTTCAACTGAGATGCAAATACCGGATGCCCTTCGGTTGGGTTACAACCGATCAGCAGGATGGTGTCAGCCTGCATCACTGAGTTAAAGGTTTGGGTACCGGCGGATTCGCCTAGGGTCGACTTTAATCCGAAGCCGGTGGGCGAATGACAGACGCGAGCGCAGGTATCGACGTTGTTAGTACCAAAGGCCGCGCGCACCAATTTTTGCACCAAGAAGGTTTCTTCATTGGTGCAGCGAGAAGAGGTGATGCCGCCCACGGAATCTTTACCGTACTTGCCTTGGATGCGCTTAAATTCACTGGCAGCGTGATTAATCGCTTCATCCCACGACACTTCACGCCAAGGATCCGAGATCTTCGCGCGAATCATCGGCTTGGTAATACGATCCGCATGGGTCGCATAACCGTAAGCAAAGCGTCCTTTCACACAGGCGTGGCCTTGGTTGGCCTGCCCTGCACGGTTAGGCACCATGCGCACGACTTTTTCATCGGCTACTTCAGCTTTTAATTGGCAGCCAACGCCACAGTAGGCACAGGTGGTCGCCACCGCGGTGGTTGGCTTTGGCATAGCCAACAGTGTTTTTTCAGACAGTGCGGCTGTTGGGCAAGCCTCAACGCATGCGCCACAGGAAACGCACTCGGACTCCAGAAAATTCTCTGCCTGACTGGCCGCAATCTGCGATGCCAAGCCACGGCCTGACACCGTGAGCGCGAGCGTACCCTGCGTCTCATCACAGGCGCGAACGCAGCGCGAACAAACGATGCAAAGTTCGGGATTGAAATTAAAGTAAGGGTTAGAACTATCCTGATGAAATTCTACATGCGCGGCTTCTTGAGTAATCGTCGGCGGCCTACGATCCGAATGAATATAGGGACTTTC
>CAIYVA010000111.1 GCA_903929455.1 uncultured Pseudomonadota bacterium
AGGCATTGAGGGGATCGGCTTCGCCATTCCCGTTAATCTCATGCGCGGGGTAGCCGCTGAACTGGAGAGTAAAGGCCGCATCTTGCGCGGCTGGGTCGGCATTGGTGTACGCAACTTACCGGCCAATCTTACCGATGATCACGGGCAACCGATCGAAGGCGTGCAAGTCACTGGTTTTTTCCCAGAGAGCCCCGCCCGCTCCAGTGGCTTACGGCCGGGCGATCTGATCCTTCGTCTGGACGGCAAACCAGTCGCCAACGTCCAGGCCTTCTTAAGTGTAATTGCACGCAAAACAACAGGCACTCAGGCCACCGTCGACGTCCTACGCCTGAGTGGGGACAGACTGAGCATCTCTTTAGCCGTGGTTGCGCAACCGGTGGAGCGCTGACTCAGGCAGGCACCCGCCTGATGTCAGCACCTAAGGCTTTAAGCTTCTCTTCGATGCGTTCGTAACCACGGTCAATGTGATAAATACGCTCGATCTGCGTGCGCCCCTCGGCCACCAATGCCGCCAAAACCAAGCTGGCGGAGGCGCGTAAATCGGTGGCCATCACTGGGGCCGCTGTTAAGCGTGGCACCCCACGGATGATCGCTGTATTGCCTTCCACCCGAATGTCGGCGCCTAAGCGGCGCATTTCCACCATATGCATAAAGCGGTTTTCAAAAATGGTCTCCGTGATGGTAGCCACGCCCTCGGCAACACTATTGAGCGCCGCGAACTGCGCCTGCATATCCGTAGGGAAAGCAGGATAGGGTGCTGTGCGAATATCGACCGAACGCGGTCGCTTGCCATGCATGTCCACTTGAATCCAGCGATCGCCTGTCGTCACCTCGCCGCCCGCTTCCGCAATTTTGGTGAGCACCGCATCTAAATGCGAAGGCTCGACATCACGCACCTTGATTCGACCCCGAGTGATCGCAGCTGCCAATAAATAAGTGCCCGCCTCAATGCGGTCGGGCAATACATCATACGTGCCACCATGCAGCCGCTCGACGCCTTCAATCACGATGGTCGCGCTACCAGCGCCACTGATGCGCGCGCCCATCACATTCAAAAAATTAGCGAGATCAACCACTTCTGGCTCACGCGCCGCGTTTTCAATCCACGTCGTGCCCTCCGCCAAGGTCGCGGCCATCATCAAGTTTTCAGTGCCGGTGACGGTAACCATATCCAACACCAAACGGCACCCACGTAGGCGTTTTGCGCGCGCGCGAATAAAACCATTTTCGATACGAATGTCGGCACCGAGCTGCTGTAAGCCAGCGACATGCAAATCGACCGGCCGTGCCCCAATGGCACACCCTCCTGGCAAGGACACATCCGCCTCACCAAAGCGCGCCAACAAAGGCCCCAAAACCAAAATAGAGGCGCGCATGGTCTTAACTAGTTCATAAGGAGCCACAAAATGCGCAATGGTGGATGCGTCTACCGTCACTCGCATCTTTTCATCGATGCTGACCGTCACGCCCATTCGACCCAGCAATTCATTGCTGGTGGTCACGTCCTGTAAGTGAGGCACATTGCCAATAGTGACCGGGCCATCCACCAACAAGGTGGCCGCGAGAATGGGCAAAGCCGCGTTCTTAGCGCCGGAAATCTTGACCTCCCCGACTAAGGGCGGGCCACCTTCAATTTGCAGTGCGTCCACGAGTCCTCCTTATGGACCCTGCTGCGCCGCCCATTCCTCGGGGGTATGGGCTTGAATGGATAGGGCATGGATTTCACGGCCCACGGCCGCGCCCAAGGTCGCGTAGACCATTTGGTGGCGCGCCAAGGGTCGTTTGCCAGCAAACTCGGCAGCAACGACCACGGCCTCAAAATGGGTGTCATCGTCGCTGCGCACGACGGCCCGGCAACCGGGGAGCCCGGCCTGAATCTGTCGCTCAACTTCAGCAGGTCGCATAGTGAACTTCTCGTAGAATAGGGGTGAGGTTAGCCGGGCAGTGTAGTGAATCTAGCCGACCGGGAACAGCCGCCTGCACAGGAACCGCGCCTTTGGGCGTCAACTTGGTATGATTTCCCCAGTTCCCACGATAGAGGTCTGCCGATGGCTGCGTCCCCTGCCCCGGCTGCCACCGCCCTGAGCGATGCAGCGCTGATCGAAGCCGGCCAAATCGCCCTTGGCATTGAGGCGGCGGCCATCCAGTCGCTCATTGAAACCTTGGGTGCGCCCTTTGCCCAAGCTTGCCGCTTGCTAAGTGCGTGTCAGGGACGCGTCGTCGTGACAGGCATCGGCAAATCCGGCCACATTGCTGGCAAAATAGCAGCCACCCTCTCAAGCACCGGCACACCCGCGTATTTCCTGCATCCCGCTGAGGCCATGCATGGAGATATCGGCTTGGTGACGCGCGCAGATGTCGTCGTCGCACTCTCCAATTCCGGCGAGAGCGCTGAGATTTTGGCTCTCGTACCTACCTTAAAGCGCTTAGGCATCGCGCTCATTGGCCTCACCGGCAACCCCACCTCCACGTTGGCGCGTGCCGCCGATCTGCACTTGAACGTCGCTGTACCAGCGGAAGCCTGTCCACTGAATCTCGCCCCGACGGCCAGCACCACCGCCGCTTTAGCGATCGGTGACGCCTTAGCGGTCGTCGTACTGCGCCTCAAAGGTTTTAGCGAACAGGATTTCGCGCGCTCGCACCCCGGCGGCACACTAGGTCGCCGTCTGCTGCTACATGTCGAAGACATCATGCATCAAGGCGAGCAAATCCCACGCGTCGGACCAGACGATACGGTCGCTCAAGGGTTACTTGAAATCAGTAAAAAAGGCCTCGGGATGACCTGTATCTGTAACCCTGACGGCCTATTACTTGGGGTGTTTACGGATGGTGATCTGCGCCGCGCCCTCGATTTTAAATTGGATATTCACAGCACGACCTTGCGCACTGTCATGACAAAGTCGTGCCGCACCATCGGTCCGCGCGCGTTAGCGGTCGATGCCGTAGTGACCTTACAAGAGCATAGAATTACTGCGCTTGCCGTGGTGAACGAGCAAGGACACTTGGTGGGCGCGCTGAATGTGCATGACCTCTTGCGCGCGGGTGTGATGTGACCCGCACGCTCGCCGCTCACATCCGATTACTCGTGCTTGATGTGGACGGCGTTCTCACCGATGGTCGGCTATGGTTTGGCGCGGATGGTGAGGCGCTTAAGGCGTTTCACGTACGCGACGGCGTAGGCATCAAAGCCGTGCTAGATGCCGGTATTGAGGTCGCCATCATCTCAGGCCGCGAATCGGCGATGGTCAGTCGTCGCGCAGCAGAACTAGGCATCGCACATGTGTATCAAGGCGTCACCGACAAATCAGCAATGCTCACGGCATTAATGAATCGTGTGCAGTGCACACGAGATATGACCGCCTGTGTCGGCGATGACACGCCGGATTTATCGATGATGGCCTTAGTCGCATTGCCAGTAGCTGTTGCCGACGCACACCCCGACGTACGCACTAAAGCGCTTTTAATAACCCAAGCAGTCGGTGGTGCGGGCGCTGTGCGCGAAGTCTGCGACTTGCTATTAGCGGCGCGCCAATGAAGCTCTCTGAGCCACTGCTGATGGGCTCACTGATCGCGCTAGCCGCTGGCACTTGGTGGCTAGCCACCAGTGCGCGCCGGATAAGTAGTACACCTATCACGCAGACTGCAAGACCTGGCTATTATCTCAATGAAGCGACTTTTTTACAGACCGACGATAGTGGCCGCGTGATGCTGACTGCCCATACCGTACATGCGGAGCAACTCACCTCACGCGATACCATACGACTCACCACACCGGACATCGTGTTTTCACCAAAACAAAACAGCCAATGGCTACTCACATCGACACTCGGTCTTTTGCTACCCGATTCGCGACGCCTCAGCGTGGAAGGCGACGTCCGCTTACGCGCACTCGAAGCGAAAAGCGCAACCGGCGCTGTAGTGCATACTGAGCACATGCAACTCGATCTAGACAGCGGCATTGCCAGTACCGACGACCCCGTCGATATTCAATTCTCTAAACAGCGACTCTCCGGCTATGGACTGCGCGCCGATTTAAATCATGAAACGTTCCGACTAGAGTCTAAGGTTAATGGCACGTTTACGCGCTAATTGGTCTGCCCAGATCGCCGCAATCGCCGCAATCGCCGCCATCGGCGCCGCTCCCGTGGGAGCCGCGATACCCCAACTGGATGCTAGCCTGCCAATCCAGTTGGATGCGCGAAGCTCGGATGTCGATTACAAAAACAATACTTTGCTATTTCGCACGGTACGCATCTCACAGGGATCTCTCGCCGTAGAAGCAGATGAAGCCACTGCTACCGGTTTGGATTTTAATGACAGTCACTGGCTATTCACAGGACATGTCAAAATCACCACAAAAGATGGTTTTTTAACAGCCGACGTAGCGCGCATCACATTCCTGACCAATCAGCTGTCCGCTGCTGATGCGACCGGCGCACCTGCGAATTTCGAGCAGAGACGAGCCGATAGCATAGCGACAGGCCACGCTCGACAGATCGAGTACCGACCTGCATCGGCGATGATCAAACTGACTAAAGAAGCATTTCTGTCTGATGGCCGCAACAACATCAGTGGGAATACGCTGCTATATAATTTGCGCGATCAACGCGTGATTGCCAACCCTGAAGATCAAAGCAATGAACGCGTGAGTATCACCATTGCACCAAAACCAAGCGATCCTAAGCACCCATGAATCCTGTCAGTCGACTATCAGCCACTGGCCTGAAAAAGTCATTTAAAGGCCGACCCGTTGTCAAAGACTTATCGATATCGGTCGAGTC
>CAIYVA010000112.1 GCA_903929455.1 uncultured Pseudomonadota bacterium
AGCGATCTCTAATGGAATCGTGAGCAGCAGACCTTGACCCTTGTAGCGCACATCGATCTGATAGGTGGTGCGCATTTCTGCACGCGATACTTTCTCACGCTCCAAGGATTGAGCGGCATCCTTGGCAAGGGTCGCTAAAATCTTCTCAACGTCTTTGGCCGAGGTGTCTGAGAACGCACGAATGAAGGTACGTGCTGATTCATCGCGCACGGCGGTGGTGGCATCACCTAACGCACACAGCACGCCAGGTCCTGGTGGGATAATCGATGGCCACGAGCCTAAGAGGCGTGAGAGCGCATTGGCATGCAAGGGACCGGCACCGCCGAATGCGATCAGCGCGTAATCCCTCGGATCATGTCCTTGTTCGACCGACACGAGACGCAGTGCGCCCACCATGTTCTCGTTCACGATGTTGTAGATGCCAAGGGCCGCATCACGCACGCTCTTACCCAGTGCGGCGCCGACTTTTTTAACGGCCGCTTCGGAAAGATCACGACGCAGTTCCATGTCGCCGCCGAGACGCTGCATCTCAGGGAGATAGCCGAGTACCACGTTCGCATCCGTCACGGTGGGTTCAGTACCGCCACGTCCATAGGCGGCAGGACCGGGATCGGCGCCGGCTGATTGTGGGCCGACGCGAAGCGCTTTGGTTAACTCAGGCACGTGTGCGATCGAGCCGCCGCCTGCACCGACCGTGCGAATATCCACAGAGGAGGCACGAACCGTTACGTCACCGACCGTGGTCTCACGACGTAGGCGCGGCTCGCCATTCATGATGAGGGCGACATCGGTGGAGGTGCCACCCACATCGACCGTGAGTAGATTAGGAAAGCCTGCTTGTACCGCAACGCCCACGGCTCCGGTGACGCCACCGGCAGGACCCGACATCAGCAGATTGACCGGATACTCCTCAGAGGATTGCGCTGACGACAAACCACCGTCCGAGCGCAGGATATGTAGCTTCACGCCTTTTGAGTGCGTGGCAAGCTTCGAGGTGAGATTCTTCACGTACTTCTGCACGCGCGGACGGACATAAGAGTTGGCAACGGTGGTGACCGTGCGCTCGTACTCTTGCATCTCAGGAACGACGTCGGAGGAGAGCGAGACCGGAATGCCAGGTAGCACCTCAGCGGCGATCGCTTTAATGCGACGCTCGTGTTTGTCATTGGCGAATGAGTTGATCAGCGACACCGTGAGGGCTTCAATGCCCTTACTGGCTAACTGTTTTAATGATGCACGTAGCTTCTTTTCATCCAGTGGCATCACGATGTCGCCGCGCGCGCCTACACGTTCGTGCGCTTCGATCGTGCAAGACAGAGGCGCCATGGGCAGCGACTTGTTGTAGATGATCCAACCACCGAGACCGCCTGGCACAAAGCTGCGGGCGATTTGCAGTACTTGGCGGTAGCCAACGGTGGTCACGAGCCCGCAACGCGCGCCAGTGCCGGTTAACACCGTATTGGTTGCAACCGTCGTACCATGCATCACATGTGCGATGGCGGAGGGGTCTACTCCAGCACGCTCGCAGACGCGAGCGATGCCATTGAGTACACCAATAGACTGATCCGCTGGTGTGCTTGGTACTTTCGCGGTCCAAGTATGGCCCGTGGCTTCATTGACGAGCAGTAGGTCGGTGAATGTACCGCCCACGTCGACGCCCAATCGATAACTCATGCGTGTCCCCCAAATTCAGATGAAGACCAAACCTTAAAAAAGAAAACAGACTGATCTAGCTTTAAAAACCCAATTCTTTACTAGCCAACACGTGGCCACTTAAGCCGCGCGCGCCCCTGGAAAGGAGCCTGCTTTTGACAGCGCACCTGGCACGGGTCGTCCGAGACGATCACTGAGCCAGTGTGCGGTATCAATCAAACGATCCAAATTAATGCCGGTTTGAATTCCCATGCGTGACATCAGATAAATGACATCCTCGGTTGGTACGTTGCCAGTCGCCGCAGGTGCAAAGGGGCAACCGCCAAAGCCACCAATGCTCGCATCGAGCGTAGCCACACCCGCTGCGACCGCAGCATAGGCGTTGGCCAGTCCGGTATTTCGGGTGTTGTGGAAGTGACCTCTGATCGGCATGCCAGGCAAGGCCTCGCGTAGGCGCGATACCAGTTCTGTGACTTGCGTGGGTACGGCAACACCAATGGTATCAGCCACTGCAATCTCAATGGGTTGCGCTTGAGCGACTTGTTTGGCGATGTCGATGACCCGCTCGATCGGTACTTCGCCCTCAAAAGGGCAGCCGAAGGCAGCGCTGATAGTGACTTGATACCGTAGGCCCGCGGCGCGTGCACGTGCCGCGATATCAAGCCAAGCCACAATCGACTCCTGCGTCGTAGCGCCTTGGTTGCGTTGATTAAAGGTGTCGCTTGCAACGACCGCCATGCCGATCTCATGACAGCCAGCCGCTGCCGCGCGCTCGAAGCCCTTCACATTGAGTACCAGGCCAATGCTTTGTAGGTCGGGGTATTGGCGAAGTCCGGCGAGTACGGCCTCAGCATCCGCCATGGTGGGCACGCGCTTTGGGTTCACAAAGCTGGCCACTTCAATACGCCTGAGACCCGCGCTCAAGGCGCGCTGTATGAATTCCAGTTTGGTCTCGGTCGACAGCACCGTGCTTTCATTCTGCAAGCCGTCGCGAGGGCCGACTTCGACAATCTCTATATGAGAGGGCAGGAGGATGGGACTTGTCATGAAAGGCGACGACGTTCCAGCGGTGTGAGCAGAGGGCGGATTCGGGGCATCACGGGCATCAGAGGAAGGGGCTACCCGGCGGGCGCACCTTGACCGATGGTGGCGTCGATTGTATACAGGATGCCCCTGTTAAAGGAAGACCATGATGACTGACTCGGCGTTTCGCAACGGCCCCCTGTCTGACCTTCGAGTGCTGGAGCTAGGCACGCTGCTGGCGGGGCCTTTCTGCGGCCAACTGCTCGGTGATTTGGGCGCCGAGGTGATTAAAATCGAGCCGCCGAATCAGGGCGATCCGATGCGGGTATGGGGCCAGCAGCAGCAAGGGGAGGCGTCTCTGTGGTGGCCGGTGGTTGGCCGTAACAAGAAGGGCGTGACCTTGGATCTGCGTCAGGCGGAAGGCCAGGCACTGCTGCGAGACTTAGTCGCTAAGACTGACTTTCTATTAGAGAATTTTCGCCCGGGCACCCTCGAAAAGTGGGGCCTATCCTACGCAGAACTCGCCAAAATCAACCCTAAGCTCATCATGATTCGCGTCTCGGGGTTTGGTCAAACAGGCCCTAGAGCCAAGGATCCAGGCTTTGGTGCGATTGGTGAGGCGATGGGTGGACTTCGGTATGTGGTGGGTGATCCGTCCACGCCACCGTCGCGCATGGGCATCAGTATTGGCGACTCACTCGCCGCTACTTTCGCCTGTCTGGGTGCGCTGTCGGCACTTCACTACCGCGAGCAGACCGGTCACGGTCAAGTGGTTGATTCCGCGATTTATGAGGCGGTGTTGGCGATGATGGAATCGCTGATCACTGATTATGATCAGCGGCAATTTATTCGTGAGCGTACGGGTGCGATTTTGCCAAAGATAGCCCCTTCGAACATCTATCCAACCAAAGATGGCATGGTGTTGATTGCGGCTAACCAAGACACGGTGTTCTCACGGCTCGCATTGGCCATGGGGGAGCCCGAACTGGCGCGTGATCCTAACTACGCCACGCACCAAGCCCGTGGCGCTCATCAAGCGGAGCTTGATGAGCGTATTGGGCGTTGGAGCATTACCCTCACTAACGTGGAAGTACTTGAAATACTGGCGCGTCCCGATACGGCAGTGCCATCCGGCCTTATTTATAGGGCGCCAGACATGTTGGATGATCCGCAGTTTGTGGCTCGTAATGCGATCATCAGCACGCAGCATCCGGTGTTCGGTGAACTGAAAATGCAAAACGTCGCGCCTAAACTGTCCGCCACTCCCGGCGGTGTGCGCTCGCCAGCCCCTGAGCTTGGGCAACACAATGATGAGGTGTATTTGGGTCTTCTGGGGCTCACAGCGGAACGCTATGCCGAACTTAAGTCACGCAAGGTGATTTAAGCGATGGCCCAAAAATACAGCATCAGTAGTGGCTTTGATGGACGCCTTCAGCCCGGGCGACAACCTGCGCTCGTCATGATTGATTTGGTGAATGCTTACTTCACCGAGGGCTCGCCTTTATTTGGTGGCGAGGGCTGTCTGTCCGCTTTACGTGGAGCGGCTACGTTATTGGAATCTGCGCGCACCGCCGCCATTCCGATCGTTCACACCTGTTTGAGCTATCAAGTGGGTGGCCGAGATGGCGGTGTGTTTATGCGAAAGATACCTGCGCTACATGGTTTTGAAGTCGGTCGAGATCCGCACTTTGGCGCCTTTCCAAAAGAGGTATCGCCACAGGCAGGTGAGACCTTGGTGACGAAGCAGTACGCGAGCGCGTTTTTTGGAACCAGCATGGCTGCGACCCTCACGAGTTTAGGGATCGATACGCTCCTAATCGCCGGGGTGTCCACCAGTGGTTGCGTGCGCGCAACAGCATTAGATGCTTGCCAGCACGGGTTTATCCCCTTGGTGGTTCGGGAGGCGGTGGGCGATCGCGATCCAGGTCCGCATGAGGCCAATCTCTATGATTTACAAGCAAAATATGCCGAAGTCATCGAGCTTTCGCACGCGCAGAACTACCTGACCGCGTGGGCAGCGTCCCGCGCTTGACAGCGTCGTGGGAATCCGTAGTAATACGCTTATATTGCAGATTGTATACAGTCATACTGCAGTCACTTATTCTTTCTTAATGTCAGTTATCCACTGAAACGCGAGGACTTAATGACCATTCGTGCCAGTCAACTCACCCTGCTTGCCGGTTCCATTGCCATGACCTTGATGGCTTCCCAAGCGGGCGCACAGCAAGCGCCAGCGGCCAACGCACCAGCCGGCGAACTCGGCGAGATTGTGGTCACGGCTCGTGCCCGCGAAGAAAAGCTTATCGACGTGCCAGCAACGGTGCAGGCGTTCACCGCCGCCGACATTAAGCGTGCGGGTATTGAACGGCCACAAGACTTCATCGCATTAACCCCCGGTGTCTCGCAAGTGCAGACCGCCGAGGTGGGCGATATGCAGGTGAGTATTCGCGGCATTAATACGGGTCGCGATGCAGAGACTAACTTTGCGTTGGTGATCGATGGCGTTCTTCAGACCAATCCGAATGGATTCAACCAAGAATTCGCGAACGTTGACCAGATCGAAATCGTGAAGGGTCCGCAGAGCGCCATCTACGGTCGAAATGCCGTTTCTGGTGCAATGATTATTAATACCCGTAAGCCCACCGATGAAACTGAGTTTGATGTGACAGCGGGTGGCGCCAATAAAGGCACGGAGAAAGCCAATATCTATTTTGCCGGTAAGTTGGCCGACGGAGTTGATGGTGGCGTGAGCGCGTTCTATCGCAACACCAATGGTTTCTTCTACAACAGTTATTTACATTGCGATAATTGCGCCGACTATTACAAAGAGTATGGCATCGCGCCACGCCTGATTATTGATGCCGGTGAGAATGGCACCTTCGATGTAAAGGCTAAATTCTCTAAAATCACTGCCGGCGCGATTAACTTTAACGCCGCTTTCGCGTTACCCTATTTCACCGTGGCGACCGCCGGTCTTAATGGTATTCTGCCCGGCTTTAATAGTGCTGACTTTAATCAGAATGTTAATAACCACGTTTTTGATTACATCAGCAATATCGTTCCACACAACGAACAGAAGAATGAGCAGGTCTCAGTTAAGTGGGATCGGAAGATTGATGTGGGCACCTTGACGGCGTGGGCTGCCTACAATAATCAAACTAACTATTTCTTAACGGATGGTACGAGCGCAGCTTTTGGTCTGTACGCAGCAACCGCGCCCTGCCAAGCTGACATCACCAATCAAACGGGTGGTCCATTGCCGTCGCCCACCTTTTATTTAGGTGGCAATTCGGTACTTCCGGCCTATGGCCCTGCGACGTGCGATGGCTACCAGTACCAGCAGCGTGATCAGAAAGACATCTCGTTGGAGTTGCGTATCAGTTCACCGGGTGATCAAGCGCTGCGTTGGCAAGCAGGCTTGTATGTGGCTGATATCAAGCGTCATGTGGTGGTGGCCCAAGGGTCTGATCCAGGCGCCGGTGACTTACTGGCTCAGCCATTGGTACGCGCTGGCGGTACGAATCCGACCGATCTTTTATTTGATGATAATTACGAGAATAAGGTGTCGGCGGTGTTCGGCAACATTGCGTACGACATCCAGAAGAATCTCGAGGTCGCCTTCGCGATTCGTTACGACAATGAAAAACGCTCCGTTGATAATAACGTGCCAAAAATCAGTCCGCAGACGGCGGGTTTCGGAGCCTTTGGTGCTGTGGTCTGTCCGGACGGTCCCAACACGGTGACCTGTACCGGGTACATCAACCCTTATTACAATGTGAACCAGGCAGCGACTTCTATCCCCAGCCGTTCAGCATCGTTTAGTGAGCCAGAACCGAAGCTGTCTCTGAACTGGAAGTTTGAGCAGCATATGTCAGCCTACGCCTCTTACGGGTATGGCTTTCGTAGTGGTGGCTTTAACTCATCAGGCAGTGCCGCGACCGTCCAGCAGTATTTTGGTGCGCTAAACGCCATTACGCCGGGCAGTATCACGGCTCAGAATGCTTTTGGGACGCCAGCCGGCCCATCCTTGCCGAACCACCGCGCCGGATTTAAAAACAAGGGGAACTCAATTCCCACTTGCCCCGCATGAATCAATCCTGCCCGCTCCCCAGAAATTGTCCCT
>CAIYVA010000113.1 GCA_903929455.1 uncultured Pseudomonadota bacterium
GGTTGACGGCAGGCCTCGTGCTTATTGCGGGCGGTGCGATCGGCAATGTGATCGACCGTTTGCTGCGGGGCTATGTGGTTGACTTCATTCACGTGCATTGGGAGGAGGTCTGGTACTTCCCCGCCTTTAATGTGGCGGACAGTGCGATCACCGCGGGTGCGATTTGTCTGATGATTGATGCCTTCCTGGATTCGAAAACAGTGCGCACCAGCGGTCGCGTGTCTTGAAAATCCTGTTAGCCAATCCGCGTGGATTTTGCGCCGGCGTTGATCGCGCGATCGACATTGTCGAGCGTGCCATCAGCTTGTTCGGTGCGCCGATCTATGTCCGACATGAAGTGGTGCACAACCGCTATGTGGTGGCCAGATTGCGTGCCTTAGGCGCACGCTTTGTCGATGAATTAAGCGAAGTACCGGATGGCGCCGTGGTGATTTTTAGTGCGCATGGTGTATCTAAGGCGGTGCAGCACGAAGCGAGGCAACGCAATCTCAATGTCTTTGATGCCACGTGTCCGCTGGTGACCAAGGTGCATATGGAAGTCACGCGCTACGCGCGCGAAGCGCGTGAAGTGATTTTGGTTGGACATGCCGGACACCCGGAGGTCGAAGGCACGATGGGTCAGTTTGATGAGGCCTTAGGCGGGCGCATCTATCTGGTGGAAACACCGGACGATGTGGCGCGCCTGACTGTGAATGATCCCTCACGCTTAGCGTTTGTGACACAAACGACGTTATCGGTTGATGACGCCTCCTTGGTGGTGGCGGCATTGCGGGCGCGCTATCCGGCGCTGGTGTCGCCTCGTCAGGAAGACATTTGTTATGCCACTCAAAACCGTCAGGATGCCGTGAAATCCTTGGTCGACCAGTGTGACGTGTTGGTGGTGGTGGGCTCACAAACCAGTTCCAACTCGAATCGTCTGCGTGAGATCGCCGAGAAGAGTGGCGTGGCTGGTTATTTGGTGGACGGCGCGCATGAGCTTGATGCCAATTGGTTTACGAGCGCAAAAGCGGTGGGTGTGACCGCAGGCGCTTCGGCGCCTGAGGTGTTGGTGGCGGGTGTGGTGGAACAGCTCAAGGCCTGGGGTGGTGAGGCGGGCGTGGAACTCGCTGGCCGTACTGAGCATGTCATTTTTGGTCTACCGAAGGCGCTTCGTGGCGTGAGTAAAGCCGTCCCTTGATTTAAACGGCCCCGTGCATTGCTGTTGAAGGGTTTTTTTACGTATACTTCGCCCCCTTTCATGCCGGTGTAGCTCAGCTGGTAGAGCAGTCGCTTCGTAAGCGAAAGGTCGGGGGTTCGATTCCCTCCTCCGGCACCATGAGATGATCGAAAGCCGCCCAAGAGGGCGGCTTTTTGTTTTAAATGAGCAAACAATCAGGGCACCCGAAGGTTGCTTGGCGACACAGCTCAATGATCGTCGTACCGAGATGCGCTTGCTTCATAATCGCCGTCATGTGTTCCACTGAGAACCGTTTCTTCTTCTCGACAAACCGTTCGCCCTCTCGGGCTAACTTTTGCCGCAGATTGATCATTCCTTTCTAGAACGGGTTTCTGGGGGCGTCCATTGCCGACCAGAGAGTGGACCGAGATGCTAATCGCCCCATCAGAGTGCATGCGGCGCGTCGCCAATAAATTACATAGTGCCGTTAGGCGCCCTGCCTGAGAGGACACCGGCATCAATTTCTGATGTACTATTTTCGTTTCGCGAGATAGTTTTGGGTGGGGACCAGATTGGGTCCCGTATGTTGTCTGGGCCACAGGAGGCCTATATGTCTGTCAAACAGTATGTTCTTTTAGGTGCGGTGGTCGTCTGCGCCGTCACTGGCTCGTTTCCCGCGTACGCGTGCACGGCATCGTGGAGGAATGGTACAGATAGCACGGTCATTGTCACATATGTTGTGAAGTACGCGTTCCCCGGAGACCACGCGGTTTTCAACGGCGCGAACCCGGTAGTGTCCCCTCCGGCTGTTTATGTGGTGCCCGTTGTTCCCGGTCAATACACGTCTTATAACTGGGGGGGCGATGGCGTGGGGTCGACGGTGACGGCGTTTACAGGCTCCGGCGTGCAGATCGCCCAGTGCATGAACGGGTAGGCACAGCGGTCTTATCCCGTTCATCTTGATCTTGCGCGGCTGGCAAATCATCGTGCCTATTTTTTGGAATTAATCGAGTGTTCGCTCTGAAGCCGGGGGCGATAGTGCTCGCTAAGTCGTGATGACAGAGGAGGTCCTCTAAAGCAAGACTAATTTACCGTTCTGCGTGCGGCGCGGGCGATTGTTCGCGCTATCGCGTCTAGCGCAATTCCACGCGATTAAGTAAAAATTCATGCGCGTTGACGTTGTCCGCGCGAGTCAAGGTCAGTCCGCTGATTTGTGTCAGATCAAGTAATCTTTTGGTGGGGCCATGGCGCACCGTGTCCAAATCGAAGACGTATTGTGCGCGGCTTTGGGCTGGTAACGACAGGCGTGTGCTGAAACGATCGTCATCCTCTGCGCTACTGGCGCGGTCGTGGATCCGAAGGATCAAGTCGATCGCCACCGAGTTTGGGTTGGTAGCGTCGATGACGATCTTTTGATAGTGATGCCAATCGGGGCTTGGTTCATCTAGAGAGACGCCCGCCAGGGTGTGGACATTAAAAGGGATGGGGACTGCCCATTCATTCGGGTGCTGTGAGTAAGTGACTGGGATAATTGTGCGCGTGGTAGGTACGCCCGCGGTTGATACCAGCAGCAGATCGATCGAGCGCTCGGCTGTGAATAGCACAGGGAAGCGGGCGCTTCGGTTTGCATAGCCTGCGAGCGTCACGCTTAGAGGGGTTAGGATCAAGGCCAGTAAAGCGACGCCCAGCAGTAGATACGTGCGTCGCAGGCGCAAACCGAAGAAGCCTGAGTGGGCTCTGCTATCGCTCGCAGCTGCAAACGCAAGCGCGCACAGGGCGCCGCGAAAATCAAGACTGACATCGCGCCAGGCGGGATCACGATGGGTCAGTGTTTGTGCCGCCTCCGTCAGTGCGCCGATGAGCACTGCGGTGAGTAGGGCGATGAGGTACTGGGATGCAGCACCGGTGCGTGACTGACTTCGTTGGCTTTGTAACACCAAGGTGCTCAGTGCAATCAGACCAAAGACGCACGGGTGGGATAACTTTTGCAGGGTATGTAGGATCAGCGGTCGGCCAGGAAGGCCTGCGAAAACGACCAGCAGAGCAAGTCCACAGATCAACGCGCACCAAAACACAGGGCGCACCACATGTAGTTGCGTTAGATCAAAACGCGTTGATCGCCCAGCCGTGTTGATTGCCGTGCTCATGGGTGCCGGCAAGGGCAGTTAGGCGTTGGCAGACTGGATTTTTTGTTCAAGGTGACTGGCCAGTGAGGCCACCGTTGGGTAGTCGAACAGTTCAGTCAAATCAATCAGCCCCGGATACAGTTGATCAATGTGCTCATGAATCTGAATGAGCGTGAGTGAACTGGCACCGATTTCAAATAAGTTATCAGTCGCGCTTAGGTTCTTGTCGGGCAGTAAGGCGTTGCAGATGCCTTGAATGCTGGATTCAACGCTTATTTGCGTTGGCGCTGCGACGGGTGTGTGTGCCGCGTGTCGCTCAAGCAGGGCCATCTCATCGGCAAATTCTCCTGCGACGAAAGCATTCTCTAATGCCACGCGCTGAACTTTTCCGCTGGTGGTCTTGGGGATGCGCTTGACCGGCACCACATGGGCGACTTCAAGGCCAGTGTGTTCATTGATCAGGCGCCTGATGGCGGTAGCGATCGGCGCAAACTCATCCGGCGTGCCACGGTGCAAGACGAAAAAGGTCAGTTGATCGCTTTCGCTGCCCATCGGTCGACAGCCGGCGGCCACGACCTTGCCCAGTTCCATGCTGGGGGCTGTTTGCGCAATAGCCTCTAGGTCATGCGGATAGTAGTTCTGGCCGTTGACGAAGATGATTTCCTTGGCGCGGCCCGTGATGAACAGTTGGTCAGCGATCAGGACGCCAAGATCACCCGTGTCTAACCAGCCATCCGATGAAATGAGTTGGGCGTTTAGTTCCGGTGCCTCGAAATAGCCATGCGTGACGTTATCGCCTTTGATCAGCAAGTGGCCCACGTGTCCTTCTGGTAAGGCGCTTTTATCCTCGGCGACGATGCGCACCTCAGTGCCTGGGATGGCACGACCGACATTCATGATGGTCAGGGCATCGCGACTACCTTCTGAGGCGAAGCCAGCCGCCATACCGACCGCGAGCCGATGCCGATCAAAGCGCGCCACGCGATAAGGCGTCTGCAGGGCTGGGAAGGTGACTGCAAGCGATGCTTCGGCTAAGCCATACACGGGGAACATGGTGTTGGGATTAAGCCCATGTGGGCTCAAGCGTTGCATGAACTCGTCGCACAGACTGGCAGCGATGGGTTCTGCGCCGTTGAATATGACGCGCACGGTGCGTAGATCCACTTGTTCGACCGCGCGCTCGCCAAGCACCTTCAGGTAGTGGCGGTAGCCAAAGTTAGGTGAGCCTAAGATGGTCGCACCGATCCGAGTCGCGATCGTAAGCCACAAGAGCGGTCGCCGAATGAATAGCTCGGTGGGCATCAAATGACTTTCGATTTGATTGGCGAGCATAAAAAGATGCTTGCCGATCAGGCCCATGTCGTGGGTGAGTGGCATCCAGCTGAGCGATATATCCTTATCGTTAAACGCAGCCGCTGCGGTCGCGCTGCGCACGTTCGCGATCACATTTTTGTGCGTGAGCACGATGCCCTTGGGCTCGCTAGTCGATCCGGATGAGAATTGGATGAAGGCGATGTCCTCCGGTGTTGGCGGCGTTAGGCTGCCTGCTTGCGTGAGATCAGAGAGGCTCTCCGTCAGGATGGCGCGCTGCGCTAGCTTTTCAAATACCGCGCTTTCGCCCACGCTGGCCGCGAATTCACCCAGGCGATCGAGCTGTTTTTGATCGGTGTAGATGAACGGGTTGCCTAGTTTTTTGGCGATGCGTATTAATTTATGGCGATGCTCATCGGAGATGCCCACCGCCAAGGGCACCGGGATGATGCTGCCACTGAGCGCTGCCCAGAAGCCGTTGATGAAGTGTTCATTGTGGTTCAGAAAAATGATCAGCTTATCGCCGCGTTTGGCGCCGCGCTGTTGAAGGTGCCACAGCACGCCCAGTGCGCGGTCATACAGTTCTGTGAAAGAGACGCGGCGTTCATCGTGTTCGCCGTTGTGGTAGTGAATCGACTTCGCCACGCCACGGTTGGTGGTCAAAATATCGACTAAGGTGTGGTGGGTCATATCGTCTGTATCCTTAGGCACTGATCAGCGTCAGGCGCGTGGCATCAAGCGCATGCGTAAGCCGCGGCGCGTTCTCAGGTTAATGGCCGCTTCGATGTCCAATGGGCCGTCATCGACGTATTCTAGGCGAAAGCGACGAGCGACCCGTGCGATGTGTACCGTCATTTCGTACATCGCTAGGTTTTCGCCCACGCAGTGGCGTGGGCCTGCGGCGAAGGGAATGTAGATCCACGCATCGCGTGGGTCATTGGCTGGAGCCATGAAGCGCTCAGGTCTAAATTCATTGGGCGCCTCCCAGTAATCGGCGTGACGCTGGATCAAATAGGGGCTCAGCATGATGTCCGTGCCGGGGGGTACCGTATAACCGGACAGTGTCTCCGCCTCAATCGTGCGGCGGCTTAAGAGCCACCCCGGTGGATACAGGCGCATCGCTTCTTGTATCACCGCCTGGGTGTAGTGCAGTGATTCTGCTTCTTGAAAGCGCAGAGCACCGCTTTCCGGTCTGCCATCGAGTTCTGCTTGTAAGGCGTCAAAGCAGGCCGGGTGTGTCGCCAGTAAATACCAGGTCCAGTTCAGTGCGCTGGCGGTGGTCTCATGGCCTGCGACCACCATGGTCATGGCCTCATCGATCAGTAGACGCGGGGTCATCGGTGCGCCGGTGTCCTGGTCTTTCGATTCCATCAGCATGGCCAACAGGTCAAAGTGTTCTTCTTGACCGGCGCGGCGCTTCTCCACGAGTTCGCCCACCAATCGGCATAAGGATCGAAACTTGTAGGCAAACTGCAGATCGCGTGCTGAATGATCGGATACCAAAGCGAAGGGATTGCCGCCTAAGCGTTCGCTCAGCCACGACAGGTCGCGGCCGAAAATCGATTTTAAGACGATGTCGAGGGTGAGTTGGCTCATCTCCTCCGTGACATCCACCGGCTCGCCCTTGGCGGCTAGGGTGTGCCACAGGGCGATGCGGCTATCGACGCACTGTTCAATTAATTGGGCGAACTGCTCGACCACGCGCCGGTGAAAGTGTGGCTGGATCATGCGGCGTTGGCTGCGCCATAGGTCGCCTTCACTGGTCATGATACCGTTGCCCAGTAGAATTTTGACTCGATCGAGGCCGATGCCTTTGGTGAAATTGCGGTGGCGGGTGACTAGCACCCGCTTGATGTCTGTCGGATTATTAATAATCCAAGTGTCTGTTCCGCGGCTAGGGGCGTGAATGCGAAAGATGCCACCGAGGCGGCCGGCTAGGTCGCTCAGGCGAGTCAGGGAGTCTTCAGTTGAGCCCACATCGAAAGCGTCCTCTGCCAAAGGCGGTAGAGCGTCACTCGCGGTATGCTGGTCGGACGTGCTCGGCATGCGCTGTTTTGGCCTAGTGAGATAGATCGTGGATCAAGTGCTCAGTTTACATTACGCCGCTGTACCGGCGCAGCCTTGCGACGCCCTAGAGGCGTTTTGGCTGCCTCGTTTGCCCCCTATGAAGCGGCGCGCCCTTGAGGGTCTGCGCCACAGCGCGGATCGCACTGCGAGTATTTTGGGTATCGCCCTGTTGGCGCGCGCCTGTGCGTACGCAGGGGTCGCCTTTGATCCAAGCGCGCTGCAGTTCCCGGCGCGCGCCAAACCCCACGGCTTGATCGGGCATGATTTTAGTATTTCTCATGCGGGTGGCTTCGTTGGCTGTGTCTTGGGGGGTGCGGACAGCGTCGGTTTTGACTGGGAAGCCAAGGAGGCCGCCGAGTGGTCTGATGTGCGCCATCTGGTGAGTCCTGCGGAGACCGATCGTTTGCGCTCGGCGGGATGGCGGGCGACTGCTGCGTGGGTTGCTATGGAGGCGATTGTAAAGGCGGTGGGTGTGGGTATTGAGCAGGCAGGTGATATCCGTCTCGATGCGGCAGCCGGTCACTTCCAACAGCGGCGCTTTTATTTAACGCCGGTGACGGCGGTGCCGAGTCAAGTGGCGTGGGTAGCCAGTGTGGAGCCAGTCGTGGCTTCGATTGTGTCAATGGAATATCGTGTGGATTCGCTGTCTGCGGCGTTGTCGCTGGCTGTGGCCGCGTAAGGGCGCTATAAGGTATTCCATGACGGTCCCGGATCATTCCTCATCAGAGACGCCTCGCGGCGAGGCAACGCGCTCCAGTCGACGTCTGTCGTTGCTGCGGCGCCTGCTCTATCGCCTGGCTTTCCCGATTGCCATGTTGTTGGTGCGCTTTTGGTGGTTAAGTTGTCGCGTGGTGCGCGTACTCGGTGATGAGCACGCGATCGCGGCCTTGGCGCAGGGACCGATCATTCCGGTGTATTGGCACGGGCAGCAATTATTCTGCGTGCGCTATTTGTTACAGCAACGCGCGCGCGGTTTGTCGCTCGGATTTTTAATCAGCCCCTCGGTGGATGGTGAGATGCCGGCCATGAGTGCGCGCCTAATGGGTGCCAAAGTGGTGCGGGGTTCCTCAAATAACACCGGCGCGCGCGCGCTGCGTGATTACTACGTGGCCTTGCAAGACGGCGTGTCGCCGGCGATTACGCCGGATGGCCCCTCTGGGCCCTTACACGTGTTTAAGCCCGGTGCCGTGTTGGTCTCGCAGCTATCCGGTCGCCCCATCTTGCCCTTGGCTTTTGCGGCCAACCGCTATTGGCGATTCACTGCGTGGGATCGGTTTTTATTGCCCTGGCCGTTTGCACGCATTGTCGTCGCCGTGGGCGCCCCTAGGATCGTCCCAAAGCGCTTGACGGCAGAAGCTTTAGCCGTGTGGCAGGAGGAGATGGCGTTAGAGCTTGACGGCCTGTATCGACGCGCCAGCGAATCGCTCACATCACCGATTTAAGTGAGGTGAGTGGGCGCGCACTTGGCGTGATCGTCCGCGCAGTCCGCTGGCTCAATTTGGATGGTCGAGTGCTCGATGCGGTAGTCGGCGATCAAGATGCTTTTAATGGCGGACAGCGCAGTGCCTGGATCGCCGCCAGGGGTCAGGCGGGCGTGCAGCGTCAGTAGTGTTTCGTTCGGCGTGAGTGACCACGCATGCACGTGATGGACATCTTCCACCTCCGGTATGGCGCGAATCAGGTGATGACTGAGGTGCCGTGAGTCAAAACCGGCCGGTGTGCCCTCTTGTAGCACGTGGGCCGAATGACTCAGTAGCTGCCAGGCGCCGCGTGCGATCAGTGCAGTGACCACGAGGGACAGGCAGGCATCGGCCGGTATCCATCCGGTGGTCATCACAATCACGGCGGCCAGTGCGGCAGCCCCCGCGCCCAATAAGTCACTGAGTACGTGTAGGTAGGCCGCGCGCACATTCACGTCCTGCTCACCGCCGTGTAAAAGCCACGCGGCGAGCAGATTCACACCGATGCCAGCCAGTGCCACGCCCAATGCGATGGGTGGGTGGCTCATGGGTTCTGGATGCATGAGTCGTTGCGCTGCTTCGACCACGATCGCGATCACGATGCCTAACAGCAGCAATGAGTTCACAAAGGCGGCGAGGACTTGTAATCGGCTATGGCCGAAGGTGCGGGTTGAGGAGGCGGGGCGTTTGGCTAAGCGATGCGCAAAATAAGCCAAGGCGAGCGCTAAGGTGTCGACGAACATATGACCGGCATCCGCCAACAAGGCCAGAGAGCCCGACCAATATCCGCCCACGGCTTCAACGAGCGTGCAGCTGCCGATCAACCAAAAGACGAAGCCGAGGCTGCGGCTGTGACGGGCGTGGGTATGGTCGTGGTGCCCGTGACCTGAGCCATGGGCGTGGTGATGACCGTGGTCATGGTGGTGGGCATCATCGTGATGCGCCGCGTCGCTGGGGGGGTGCGTGTGGGCCACTAAAGCGCTCAGGGTGGGCAGGGCCACCAGTCTGCCATGTTCTTATAAATCTTTGTAGTGGCGGCCGCTTAGATTGCAATCCTCGAAAACTGTGACAGAATACGATGCAACTAGTTCACTGGCGGTGGTTTGCTCCTAGTGCCGGATAATGCGCGCCAACGGCTAAGCCACTCTCGATCGGTCCTTTGGGGCCTAGCCCACCTGTCTCTACGCGCGGTACGCCAGTGGTGACCAGCCTCCACGATTTGGGTTTAAGCGCCTCGGATGTGCTCTCGGCAGAGCGCTGGGTGCCTAATCAGGGTGGGCAAGCGTTCTCGCTCGATGTCACCTGCACCAAAGTGGCGGTGGATTTCCAACATCTAAGCGCGGCCACAGCGTCTGAGGTGATCTCGCAAAACCTCCATCTGTTACGCGAAGCCACCCACACGGATGCGGCGTTCTTGGTGACTTACGATGCGAGTGCCACGACCGTGCAATCAGTGGAGGCGGCCAAGGGGCTGTTTGTGGCCTGCTCACCCGAGGTGCTTCGCGGCGAACCGCTGGCCCACTTCCCATGGATTCAGGCGCATCTCACGCACACGAAGATTTTGGAGATCCGCGACACCTTAGTGGCGCGCCCTGAGCACGCCGCCGAAGCCCAGCGATTTGGCGAGCTCGGGTTGCGGGCCCTTTTGTTGGTCGGTCTGAGTGTGGGCGAGCGTCCCTATGGCTTTTTGGGACTCGCGGTCAGTGCGCCTTGCGATGGGTGGGATGTTGGCTTTCATTTGCTGTTGAAATTAGTTGGGTCAAGTCTAGCCTCGGGTCTTGAGCGACTGACAATGGCTCGGGAGCTCGCTCGTCTCACTGAGCGCAATCGTCTGACGCTACAGTGCACCCATGAAGGCGTCTGGGATTACGACGCGAGCAGCAAAGTCACCTGGTTTTCACCGCAGTGGAAAGTCATGTTGGGCTATGCCGATGATGAGCCATCCCAAGCGCCCGATTGGAATAAATTGGTTCATCCGGATGATCTCAGTCGGGTCTCTGAGTTGATTCGTGATCACGTCGCTGGCCGCACCTCCTTGTTTGAGAGCACGCATCGTATGCGTCACCGCGATGGTGAATGGCGTTGGGTGTTGTCGCGCGCCAAGGCGCAGGTCGAAAATGGTGTGTTGATTCGGCTCATGGGCGTTGAGCTCGATGTGACCGAACGCAAGCTATACGAAGAGGCCTTGTTTCGCGAAAAAGAGCGTGCGCAGATTACCCTACAGTCGATTGGTGACGGCGTCATCACAACCGATGAGCGGTCGCACATTGAGTATCTGAATCCGGTGGCTGAGGAGCTCACGGGTTGGCGCTTAGAAGACGCCATGGGACGTCCGCTTGATGATGTGTTTCGCGTCTTCCATGAGGAGACGTGTGAGCCATTAGAAAGTCCGCTAACAATGGCTGTGCGGGCGTTGCGACCGGTGAAATCGGCCGGCCCGGTGTTGTTTATTCGCCGTGACGGTAATGAGATCTACATTCAAAGCACAGCCTCACCTATTCGCGATGGCTTAGGTGCGGTCACGGGCGGTGTGCTGGTATTCCATGATGTCAGCGAGTCGCGCGAGCTCAATCGCCGCTTAAGCTATCAGGCCAGTCATGACGTCTTGACCGGACTGGTTAATCGCCATGAGTTTGAATCACGCCTCGAGCGCGCGCTACACAGTGCGCGTGCGCGCGAGACTTCCTATGCCTTGTGTTACTTGGACATCGATCAGTTCAAGATCGTGAATGACAC
>CAIYVA010000114.1 GCA_903929455.1 uncultured Pseudomonadota bacterium
CCCCTGCTAAGTTCGTAGATACTGATTTCAGAGACACGGTCTCTAAGCCCTTAAGCGTGGTGGAGCGGATTTTTGAGCGGATTGGTTTGCCCATGACGCCCAAAGCGCGCGCGGCCATCGAGGCTTATATGGCGTCGCATCCGCGCGAAGGGCGACCAAAGCATGAGTACACGTTGGAAGAGGCGGGCTTTACGCAAGCCGAGCTTGAACAGCGTTTTAAGAATTATCGTGAAAAGCATATTTTGACTGCCCAAAAGTGATCAGGAGAATCTCGTGTTATTAAAAGACAAAGTATTGATTATTTCCGGCATCGGTCCGGGGCTGGGTGTGAAGTTGGCGGTAGAGGCTGCTCGTGAGGGTGCCAAGGCATTGGCCATTGGCGCGCGAACACAAGCGAAGCTCGATGACGCTGAGAAGCGTATTTTGGCGGTCAACCCTGCTTGCAAGGTGCTGAAGTGTGTCGGCGATATCCGACTAGAGGCCGATTGCCAAGCCTTTATCGCCGCGGCGCATAAGGCCTTCGGGCGCATCGATGGGCTCGTGAATAGTGCCTTCAATTGGGGTACGCCGTCCCGTGCGGATGTGGCTGATCTCAAAGGTTGGAAAGACGTGATCGATACCAATCTCATCGGCACCATGCAGATGATCCAGGCCGTCACGCCTGTGATGAAAGCGCAAAAAGGCGGTGCGATTGTCAACATCAGCACACAAGCCACGGTTAAGCCTAACGAGACTGGTGAGGGCGGCTATGCCGCATCGAAGGGTGCGCTCAATGCGGCGTCTAAGTATCTTGCATTTGAATTGGGTGCGGACAATATTCGTGTGAACGTGGTGCGCATGGGTTGGATGTGGGGTACGCCGGTGCAAGGCTATGTGAGCTATGCGTCGAAGCAAAAAAATGTGCCCGAGAAGACACTGATTGATGCGATCTCCACCAACATCGCCCTAAAGCGCATGGTGACGGATGACGAGTGCGCGCGGGCAGCACTCTTCATGGTGTCGGATTACTCCTCTGCCGTCACCGGTGCGGCATTGGATGCGAACGGCGGCGAATGGATGCCTACCTGATCAATTAGATCTTGTATGGGTTGTTAGGAGCGTAAGCGTGCCCTGTTATGCCTTTGAGGGCTTCGTGCCGGTGGTGGATGCGAGCACTTTCGTGCATCCCACAGCCAGCTTGATTGGTGATGTGCAGGTGGGTGCGCATTGTTATATCGGGCCCGGTGCGTCGCTACGCGGTGACTTTGGTCGCATCGTGTTGGCCCAAGGAGTTAATGTGCAGGATAACTGCGTGTTGCACTCCTTCCCGGGTCAGGATGCGATGCTTGAGCAGGACGCGCACATTGGTCATGCCGCGGTGCTACATGGTTGTCATGTGCGCCGCGGGGCGTTGATTGGCATTAGCGCGGTCCTGATGGATGGCGTTGAGGTGGGCGAGTACAGCTTTGTGGGCGCCGCCTCCTTTGTGCGCGAGGGCATGGTGATTCCGGCTAAGTCCTTGGCCTTAGGTTCGCCTGCGCGGGTGGTGCGCGCCTTAAGCGATGGAGAAATCGCCTGGAAGGCCGATGGGACGGCGATTTACCAGCGCTTGGCGGCTCGCTGCCTTCGCTCCTTCGAAGCGTGCGCGCCTTTGTCGGTGGTGGAGCCTAATCGCCCGCGGCGTGAGCGTGATCAGACCGTACCGCTGGGTGATTTTAAAAGCAACCAGGCGTCGCGGTGAACACGCAGCGATCCACACAACGAGACATGAAGTGGTGAATGATCTTCAGCGCATGATGTCCGCGCTCACGCCCGGTGAGCGGATATTTATATCGGGCGGAGCGGGTGAGCCCACCGCCTTATTAGAGGCTTGGGCGTCTGAGCCTGAGCGATGTGGCGGACTTGTGATCACCAGTAGTGCGATCCCTGGCATGAATCGCTTTGATTTTTCGCGTTTGCATCCGACAGCACGGGTGCGTGGGTTGTTCATGCAGCCTGCCTTCGCGACGCTGCAACGTAGCGGACGCTTTGAACAGATACCCACTAGTTATGCAGGCTTTAGCCGATTGATCCGTGCGCAAGCGCAGACCTTTGATACCGTGATTGTGCAAGCCTCCGCACCCGATGCGAGTGGTCGCTGCTCCTTAGGGCCCACCGTTGAGTTTTTGCCCTTAGCACTCAGTCACTGCAAGCGTGCCTTCTTGTTGATGAACGCCAGAACAGCACGCGTGGCCGGTGCACCCAGTGTGGCGTTAAAAGACTTCTCATTGACGGCAGAGACGGATACGGCTTTGCCTACCTATGCCATGGGTCCTATTGATGAGGCGTCAAAGCAGATTGCTCGGCACGTGGCACCGTGGATTGGCGATGGGGCAAGGTTGCAAACAGGCATTGGCAAGGTGCCCGGTGCCTTGTTGCATTTGTTACGGGATCGCAAACACTTGGTCTTGTCGGGCGGCATGTTTGGTGATGGCACGATGACGCTGGAGGCGGCGGGTGCGCTCAGTACGCAGAACCCCCATCTGGCGTGTGCGCTGGTGGGAGAAGCTGCCTTGTATGACTGGGCGCGTGAGCGCTCCGCGTTTCATTTGCGCGGCTGTGAGCAGACGCATGACCCGGCTCAGTTAAGCGCTGTGCAGAATTTCATTGCAGTTAATAGTGCGATTGAGGTGGATCTATGGGGTCAGTGCGCGTTAGAGCACGCCTCACAGGCCGCGGTCAGTGGCGCGGGGGTGCGCCTGACTTCGCGCGTGCGGCGCGCTTAAATCCCACGGGCTTGAGTGTGGTGGCCTTGCCTGCGACCGCCGTGCGCGGGACGCGGTCTCGTATCGTGGCTACACTCACACCACCTGCGGTTAGTACCTTAAGCCGTACCGATGTGGATGTGGTGGTGACGGAGTACGGGGTGGCTGATCTGCGTGCGCTCGGTGTGTACGCGCGCGCGGAAGCCTTGATTGAGATTGCCGCGCCGGCTTTTCGAAGCGAGCTTAAAACGCAGTGGGCGGCGCTCGTCCAGTCACTGTAGCCCGCGCGCTGAGCGCGTCTGCTGGCGTCTTTATGTTGTGACGAGGGGGCGCCTTAACTGGCCGACGCGCTCAGCAATCAGCCAGCCTGCGCGCTCACGATGCACCACATCGCGATACACCACGCTGCCCACGCGTCCGTGGTGGCCGACGCCTAGGCCTTTGGAGAGTACCCGCGCGCGATCGTTCGATTCGGCAGTGATCACGATGTTGGTGGCATGGTGCGCTAAGGGGTGGTTGGGAATTTGCTCAATCCACAGCGCTCGAATCGCAGCAATGCCTTGGATACGACCTAGACCAAAGTCGGTCATATCGTAGATGACATCGTGCGTGAATAGCGTATGCAGTTGATCCCAGGCGCGTTCGTCGATGACATGGCCATAGGCCCCAAGCAGAGTATGGATGGCGAGTTGATCAATCGCTGGCAGGGTCTGAACGTCCATAGGCAAAGTCTCATTCGGTGATCGACGAAAGAGCCTACACCAGTGCGCACAGGCTCAGCCAGCGTATACACTGAGACAGCACAGACAGACGAGAGGAAAGCGTTATGGAGAAGAACACACAGGCCTTAGGCGCAGTGGTGGTGGGAACCGGCTTTGGGCTTTTCACCCATGTGCGTGCCTTGCGTGAGGCGGGTTTTGAGGTGCGCGCTATTGTTGGTCGAAGCCGCGCACGCACGCAGGCGCGAGCTGCTCCCTTAGGTATCCCGTTAGCCACCGATGATTTGGCCGAAGCGCTCGCCGATCCCAAGATTCAGTTGGTGACGGTGGCGACACCACCGCATGCGCACGCATCGCCCGTTCTACAGGCGATCGCCGCCGGTCGGCATGTGATGTGTGAGAAGCCGTTTGCCAAGGATCTGGCCGAGGCGCGCACCCTTCTGGCGGCTGCGGAGGCAGCCGGCGTGGTGCATCGACTCGGTGCCGAATTTCGCTTCGACAGTGCACAGGCGCTGCTTAGGCGCGTGGTGGCAGACGGCTTGATTGGGTCGCCTCTACATTTTCTACGCATCTATCACCAGCCGGGCCTGCAGGACCCGAACGAGACCTTGTCACCTTGGTGGGAGGACGCAAGCCAGGGGGGCGGCTTTCTGGGCGCCTTTGGCGCCCATATGATCGATCAGGTGCGTTGCTTGATGGGTGAGATCGTGGCCGTCAGTGCAGTACTCCAAACGCTTGCACCGGGTCGTCCGCACATGACGGCGGATGATTGCTACAGCGTGCAGTTTGTCACGGAGCACGGCGCTAAGGGCTTGCTGATGGCGGCGTTGGCAGCCCCCGGTCCCTTGGTGATGGCAACCAAGCTGGTGGGAACACACGGTGCGGCGTGGATTCAAAGCGGGGCTACGTACGGTGATCCGGAGCAGGTGTGGGTACAGGATGCGACAGGCGCTCGCCACGTCGCGATGCCGTCAGAGCTTGTGAACCCGGCGCCGACGCCTTTCCCGGTCACTGAGTTGATTCAGACCGAGCAGGATCGTTGGCATACGCAGGGTTTTGATGTGGCGCCTTACGCGCGACTATTCACCGACATGCGTGCGCAGATGTTGGGACAGGCGCCACCCGGACTGGAGCGAGGGGCTACCTTTCACGATGCCGTGGCAGGCCAAGCGGTGTTAGACGCCGCGCGTCAATCCGCAGCCACCCAAAGCTGGGTGACGGTATCGCAGCGATAGGGTTAGGAGCGGTGCGGGTGGAGAAGGCCACCCGCACCCAATCGTCTTTACGCCGTCGGGATCTGCACGTGGGTAGGGACGTTGTACTGAAAGCAACCCTGCTCGACGCGCTGCTGTAAGCGCCAGCCTTTGGGTGTGCGCACCAACTGATCCACATACCAAAGACCTAAAAACATGACCTGGGTGCCGCCTTGCGGTAAGGGCGTGTCCATGGGATTAAAACAAATGGTCTTGGCACGCGCCGTATCACCGTCAAAGGTCAGTTCTGTGTTCGTGACCATGTGAAAGTAGTTTGGAAAATTAACCAATACTGACTTGAGCCAAGCCTTGACCTCTGGGTAGCGGCCGTCAATACCGCCTAAGGCGCGATAGTCGATATACGCATCGGGCATGAACACGTCGTCCAAGCGATCAAAAGCCTGTTCGTCAATGGCATTGCTATAGGTGTTCATCAGGATCTGGATTTCCATGCGGTCGGAAATCTCTTGAAGACTCAGCATGATCGATTCTCCTTGTCTTTTTTCTGTGATCTCTTACGAAACTGATGCGCTTAAGCGCCTGGGCCGCCAGCCGGCATTTGCAGAAATTCAACGATGAGTGGATCACCTTCGCGCTCCATGTAGGCGAATGTGGTGTCTGCCGACCATCGCTTGTACCAAATGGTCTGGTAGCCAATGGGCTCTAATTTCTTGATCCACGCATCACAGTTTTTGACACGAAACTGCACGTGATGCATGCCCTCACGACCCTTTTCGATAAACTCACGGTGCGGGCTATGGCCGCCTTTCCACTCAATGAGTTCAATCTCAAGCTTGCCGCTGTGACCGAATGCGATATCCAAATTGGCATCTTCCGTTCGCCCGCGATAGGTGGCGCCTTGCACGCTGCCATCCATCGTAGTGAACGGACCAAACATGGGTTCGTACTGGGCGATGGCTTGCTTTAGGTTTTTGACTACGAAGCCCACTTGAACCAGTGCCGGTAAGCCGACGGTGGCGAGTGCGCTGGGTAGACTGGTGGAAGGCATAGTCATAGCGTTGTCCTTGCGTGTCTGGGTAATCTGGGAAGTGGGTGGGTCTGTTAGTTAACGCGGTTAATAAAGCGTTTTGCAAACGCTTCCATGGCGCGTTTTTTGGCATCCAACGTGGAGCGCGGTCCACAGGTGTAAAAGAACGGATAACTTACCCCCGCGGTCATGCCTTCTGCATACAGGCGCTGGAAGGTTGCTAAATCGGGCGGTGTGGATAAGCCGATAACGGTTTCAAACGGTCGGTCGGCGCGATTGGCTTCTGCACGCAATCGATCTAACTCGCGCAGGATGTCTGGCACTTGCTCAGGCGTGTTACCAGCACCGATCCAGCCATCGGCACGCGTGGCTGCGCGTTTTAACGCAGCCGGGGATGCGCCGCCCATGTAGATCGGTACAGCGCGCGTGGGGTGTGGTGCGATCTGAAGGGGCGGGAAATCGACTAACGTTCCATGGTGTTCAACCATGCCGCCTGCCCACAGCTTATGCAAGGCATCGATCATTTCATCGCAGCGTCGACCACGCGTTTTGAAGTCAACGCCGTAGATGTCGAACTCTTCCTTCATCCAACCAAGGCCCGCGCCTAAAACGAAACGGTTGTTGCTGAGTAAAGCGAGCGTGCCCGTGGCGCGCGCCACTTCAAAGACGTTGCGCAGTGGCAGTACGTAAATAGAGACCGAGGTCTTAAGGCGTGTGGTCACCGCACCTAGGGCGCCTAAGGTCACCCAGCAATCCGGATAGTCAGAATCCGGCGCCATCGGCGGTTTGCCATCCGCAGAGTAGGGGTAGCTCGCTTCGATGTCTCTTGGGTACACGCCGTGATCACCCATCATCACGCCTTCAAAGCCTAACTCTTCTGCGAAGCGTCCGACCTCAAGAATTTGGTCAGGTTCCATCCAAGTGAGCATTTGCCAAAACTTCATCAGAGCCCCTCGTGTGCATGAGCGTTAGGACCCAAGCATAGCGGCTCTATGGGCCGGATGCGAAAGTGTGTCGGTGCATCGCCGTGCTCACTGGGGTGCGCAGGTGGCCATGCCCACGCGGCGCGGTGTTTGCGAAAAAATATTGAAAGTTAATTGATATAAATCATTAGTTTGAGTATTTGTCTTAACTAATTACTTTAATAATAACTCGTGTTGTGCTGTGGGTAAGTCAGCGCGTCGCTTGATGACCGTGGCGGCGGCACGACCGGCGCGGCGACCGGAGAACACGCAATCCGCTAAGGAAATGCCGCTGATGTAACCATCTGACGCAATGCCAACGGCCGCACGACCCGCCGCGTACAGGCCTTTAATGACGGAGCCGTCGTGGCGAACGACAGTGCCGTGATCCTCGTCGATGCGAAGACCCCCAAGCGTGAAGAAAATGAAAAAAGCAAAGCGATTGCTGAGTGACGTATTGAGCGCCCAGTAAGGCCCCTCACCGAGTGGTCGGCAGTAATCCGCGTTTTTACCCAAAGGGTCCGGTAAGCCTTGGCTTAATGTGCGTTGCAGCTCAGCAGCCGTGCTTTCCAATGCGGTCGGATCCACGCCGATTTTTTTGGCAAGGCCCGCTAACGTTGCGTCTTTTTTGGTGCCGCCAAATAATCGATTGAGTAGTGCCGGTAGCTGGTTGGTCTGAAAGTTGCCTTCTTTAGACGGGATCAGTTGGCGCAGCAGCATTCGATGTAGATGCCGATCCAGAATAATCCACGCATGACCATTGGGCTGTTGGCTGATCACATCGCCTAACAGCGCGCTGTAGGCATCCTCATTAATGAAGCGAGCGCCTGCTTGGTTAATGAGTATTCCGCGGACTAAGGCATCGGGCGGTGAAATCAATCTACCTAAGCACACGCGCTCAAGCTTGCGGGTGTCGCCGCCAACCGACACACCCAGCTGTATGCCGGCACCACTGCACGCCACGGTGCCTAAGCGCATGAAGGCGTTTTTGTGGCGCGCCAGAAAGGGCATCTGTTTATCGAGCATGCCGCTGTTGTAGTTGAATCCGCCGGTCGATAGGATCACGCCGTTGAATGCGCGGATACGCTTGACCACACCCACTTTTTTCTCAAGTGCTAACGCATTTTGAATGGCGCGCTCTGCTTTGGCGGCGATAAACGGCATGCGAGGATCAAGCTTCGCATACACGGCCTGGTGTTCTTTTTGGTGGGCTAAGGCTGTGATCTCTAAGGTTTCGACGCCGATGACGGTGGCGGAGGCGTCGACAATGAGGCGCATCGCACGGCTGTGGGTGCGCACGCGAATGGGGCTGCCTTCAATCGCACGCTTAAGTGCCTTAAAATAAATATGACCGGTGAGGCCCTTACCGATGGTGCGGTGGCCGCGGGGCGCAGGCTTGGCGTTTTTGGCAAATGCCGGTGTGTTCTCGTTGCCTGAATAGTAAAGGTACTTGCCATCTGGCGGGTAGTTGGTCTTGCCGCGGTAGAAAGATCCTTCAAAAGGCACGCCATGTTTCACTAACCAATCGACGGTTTCGGGGCTTTGTTCGCAGAAGCGCCACAGCGTCTGTTCGCTGACCGCATCTTTGCGTTCTTGTTTCAAATAGTCATACATGTCTTGAGCAGTGTCGTTAACACCCGCGTCGCGCTGAAAACGGGTGCCACCGGCATAGAAAACACCGCCTGACATCGCGGTGGTACCACCACCTGAGAAGCGCTCCAACACCAGAACGTCAGCCCCGCACTCGTGCGCTTGTAACGCCGCGGCAGCGCCGGCACCTCCGAGGCCAATGACGACAACGTCTGCTTCATCGTCCCAGTGGATCGCATCGGCGTTGGCTACCAAAGGGGGTAGAACCACGACGCCGGTGCCGGCTAAGTCCTCAAGTTCGGCTGTGTTCATGTGGGTGGCTCTGTCGGGATCGGTGATGTTGCGGTACGGCTGCTGATCCTGGCGGCTAGTAAATCGAATAGCCGCCACAGATGGGCACGGTTTGGCCGGTGATAAAGCTCGCCTGCGGACTGGTGAGAAACAGCACGGGTCCTGCCATCTCCTGCGCCTCCGCAAATCGTCCCATCGGCGTGCGCGCGAGGATCGGTTGCATAAATTCGGGTATGTTGATGACCTGATCAAAGAGGCGAGTGCGGGTGTGTCCGGGTGCGATGGCGTTGACCCGAATGCCATCGCTCTGCCAGGAAATAGCTAAGGTTTTGGTTAACTGCACGATGGCTGCTTTGGCTGCACCGTAGCCGGGGACTGCATCCATACCAAAGTAGGACGACAGTGAGGCCAAGTTCACAACACTTGAGCCCCCTGGCATATCGCTTTTCGCGAGCGCAGGCTTAAGTGCGTGCGCCAAGCGGTAGGGGCCAAACAAGATGATGTGTACGGTCAGTTCAAAAGTGTCTGGTTCGAAGCGCACATCGAAACCACCCGGTGCGGGTTCGCCGGCATTGTTTACCAAGATATCGAGTGTCGGTAGGCCACGGGCGATGGCCTCAATGTGGCCTGGGTCATTGGCTTCCATCTGAAAGTAACCCAGACGATCTAGGTCGCCGCTATAGTCCGCGAGTCGAGCCTTACGGCCGGTCACAGACACGATGGCACCGGCGTCGCGGTACGCGTGTGCGATCGCTAAGCCGATGCCGGAGGTGCCGCCGGTGATTAATACGTGACGACCGCTGTAGTCAAATCGGCAACCCAGTGAGGAAGGCATGGTTCGCTCCTGATTGATTCATTTTGCGGAGCCCTATGTCACGGACTGCCGCTTGGAGAATCGAGTATGGCCTATCTCAGGCAGGCTCTGGATCTCGCGATGAAAATGCGAGTCTAAGGTGAATAATGGCACGGCGAGATGCTGATATGGTGGCGATATCGGTATGTTCGATGGTCTGCCGGAGCCTCTCATGGATATCGTTAAGCAGCTGGTGGAGGAGAGGCCTGATTTTTTTGCGAATCGCCCCGCGTGGCTTGAGCGGGCCGTGCCGATCAACGACTTCATCTACATGTCTTACGGGCTATCGAACGCTTACATGCTGTGCACAACGGCGGGGCGTGTGATCATAAATACCGGCATGGGCTTTGAGGCGCCCACCCATAAGCGTGTGTTTGATGCGGTGCAGGAGGGCCCAACTCCCTACATCATCCTAACGCAAGGACATGTGGATCACGTCGGTGGCGTACAGCTTTTTAGGGAGCCTGGTACGCAACTGATCGCGCAGCG
>CAIYVA010000115.1 GCA_903929455.1 uncultured Pseudomonadota bacterium
TCCCTTTGATTTTGAGCGGTGGCAAGAGCTGGGTGCGACCGGGTGGGGATACCGCGATGTGCTGCCGTACTTTAAACGCGCTGAGCGACGCGCCACGGGTGGGGACACCTATCGTGGTGGTGATGGATTATTAGGTACGTGCTACGGCCCACAAAAAAATCCATTGCATGCGGCGTGGTTGGCGGCCGGTCAGCAGGCCGGGTATCCGCGTACTCAGGACATGAACGGCTTTCAACAGGAAGGCTTTGGATCGATGGATATGACGGTTGAGAATGGCGTACGTGCGAGTGCGGCGAACGCGTATCTCAAGCCTGCTCGTGCGCGCGCTAATCTCACGGTATGGACTGAGACTCGCGTGTTGCGTGTGCTGTTTGAGGGTAAACGTGCGATCGGTGTGCGCGTCATGGTGGATGGGGTAGAGAAAACGGTGCGCGCCAAGGACGAGGTGATTCTCTCGGCAGGATCGATTGCCTCGCCTCAGTTATTGAAGCTCTCCGGCGTGGGCGCAGGCGCTGAGTTACAGCAATTCTCGATCCCGCAGGTACATGAATTGCCAGGCGTTGGCGAGAATTTACAGGATCATCTGGAGGTGTACTTCCAAGTTGCCTGCAAAGAGCCGATCACGCTGTACTCGGTGATGAATCCATTTTCAAAGTTAAAGATCGGTGTGCAGTGGCTGCTTTTCAAAAATGGCTTGGGTGCGACCAATCATTTTGAGACCTGTGCATTTATCCGTAGTCGTGCTGGGATTCGCTATCCGGATATTCAGTATCATTTTTTGCCGATGGCGGTGAGCTATGACGGATCCGATGTGGCCACTGAGCATGGTTTCCAAGCGCATGTTGGCCCGATGCGCTCGAAGAGTCGCGGATGGGTTCGATTGGCATCACGGGATGCGGCTGATAAACCCAAGGTGCAGTTTAACTACATGAGCCATCCAGATGATCTGCCAGAATTTAGGGCGGCGGTGCGACTGACGCGCGAGATTTTTGCGCAGCCAGCGTTTGATCGGTATCGGGGTCGTGAAATTGCGCCAGGTGCTGAGATGACCAGCGATGAGCAGATTGATGCCTTCGTTCGTGAAAAAGTCGAGAGCGCTTATCACCCGTCCTGCTCATGCAAAATGGGCGCAGCCAGTGACCCCATGGCGGTGGTCGGAGCCGATACGCGTGTGTTGGGTCTAGACGGCTTGCGGGTGGTGGATTCATCGATCATGCCAGCGATTACCAATGGCAACTTAAATGCGCCCACCATCATGTTGGCAGAGAAAGCTGCCGATCATATTCGCGGTAAGGCGATGCTCGCGCGTGCCGAGGTGCCTTTTTATGAGGCACCACAGTGGCAAACGGCACAACGCTAGTCGTGATGCCTACGCGTTAGGATCGAGGCCTACATCGGCGGCGATGGCGGCCTTTATTTCACCTGCCACATCCATCGAGCGGCAGGCGATGAGGTACACCACGGTTGATACCGGCAATCCCACCAGCATGGCGAGGTCAGCGCCACCGAGCGCTTCTGCAATGGGGCCCCGATAGAAGCCAGTGCTAAAGAAAGGGATCATAGAGAGGAAGCCCACCACGTAGGCCAGTAAGCCGCGCCAGTTCCAACGGCCATACAACCCATTTGGATTAAAGATCTCGCGCACCGAGTAGTGACCGCGGCGTACAAAATAGAAATCGACCAGATTAATCGCAGTCCACGGCGTGAACAGATACAGAAGGATCGCCAAGAACTCATAGAATTCTTTGGCGAAATCTTTGGATGCGGTGAGTGCAATGGAGGTCGCAACTATCCAGCAAATCGAGATGGCGATCGTGCGTTTGGTGGCGGTTGATTTGATCGGCTTTAAGGAGTCGGCCACGCTCAGCATGGTCAGTGACGCGCCATAAAAGTTAAGCGTGGTGATCGTCACAAGACCCAGTAGCGACACAATCAGCAGCGGCGTACCAGACCCAGGCAGCATGGCGTCGGCAGCCATTTTGAGAACAGGTGTAAGATTTTTAACGGATGGGAACATGGCCGCGGCAAAGGTGCCAACCAACATGGTCCAGACGCCGCCCAATAAGGCGCCGAGAAAGGTCCAACCGAAGGATGATTTGATGCTCACGTTTTTGGGGAGATAACGAGAGTAGTCAGACACATACACTGACCAAGACAGCTGATAGGCCGCTGAGGCAAATAGCTGCGTTAAAAACGGTACGAGACGGAAGTCGGCGAGGTTTGTTTGCGAGGCGGGGAAGTGTACTCGACACGCCGCGATGCTCATCACAATCAGTCCCGCCAGTAAGATGTAGGTGAGCGCACGCTGTGTGCGGTGGATCCAGTCATAGCCGAAGACCGCCAACACAGCGGCCATGATGCCAACCACTGGAATGGTCACGGCTGAGCGCGTGCTGTACAGCGTCGACAAGGTGTCGGCAGCCATCACTTGGTTAAAAGCATTGAATCCGACATAGTTGATTAAGGCGACACCCCAGACCAACAGCGCGCCCACATAGCCAAATTGTGGCCGCGATTGAATCATCTGCGGCAGACCGAGTTGCGGGCCTTGTGTTGAGTGAAAGGCCATGAAGAAGGTGCCGAGCAGGCAACCGATGACCACTGCGATCGTCATCCAGATCAGATTGCCGCCCAAGGCGATGCCTACAAAGCCGGTAGCGACCGTCGCCAAATGTGCGCCACCCATAAACCACGTGGGCCACAGGTGCCATACTTTGCCGCGGCGTTCGGCTAAGGGGACATAGTCGATGGAACGGTGTTCAATTAGGGGACGCTCTGCCACGATACGCTCTCTTTTTAAATGGACCGACTGGGAGGGATGATGGAGCCACAAGAATACACGTCTCACGATGCGACGGGGCTTGCTCTCTTGGTCAGCCAGGGGGTAGTGCAACCCTCGGAGCTAGTGGAGGCTGCGATCGAGCGGATTCGTGCCCTCAATAGCACCCTAAACGCGGTGGTCATGGAGGACTTTGCGGCCGCGCTACGCAGTGCTAGGGAGGTCTCACCCACCTGCGCCTTGCCGGGGATCCCGTTTCTGGCCAAGGACATGAATGTCGAGGTGGCGGGTTTGCCCTTGACCGCCTCCTGTCGATGGTTGTCTGAGGTGCCGCCGGCCACGCAGGATGCGCCGCTGGCCGCCCGTTGGCGTGCGGCCGGGTTATCCATATTAGGTCGCACCAATACGCCTGAGTGGGCCGGTGAGTTTGTGACAGAGCCCACGTGGCGCGGGCCTACGTTGAATCCATGGGATCGCACGCGAAGTCCGGGCGGATCGAGTGGTGGGGCTGCGGCGGCCGTGGCCTCAGGGATGGTGCCGATGGCACATGGCACCGATTCGGGTGGATCCATTCGAGTGCCCGCTGCGTGTTGCGGATTGGTGGGGTTAAAGCCCAGTCGCGGCTGGGTGCCCGTTGGCCCTCATCTGGATGAGCTCGCAGGCGGCTTTAATTCCGATCATGTGTTGACGCGATCGGTGCGCGATTCGGCACTGATGTTGGATCTCACGGTGGGTCCTGAGCTCAGTAGCCGGCAGCCATTGGCCAAGCCCGCCTCTTTTAGGCAAGCGCTCAGCGCGCCTGTAGCGCCGCTGCGTATCGGCCTTGCACTGGCATCACCCGGCGGCAGTCAACCGCAGGATGAGATTGGTGCGGTGGTTGATGAGGTGGCGGCGTGGTTGTCGCGCGCGGGCCATCGGTTGCAGCCGTTTCATTATCCAGCAGAGGCTGATGTCGGTGAACAGGCGGGTCTCATCTGGATGACGGCCATTGCCGAAGAGATTGATTATTGGACGGCGCGGGTCGGTCATGCGCCTAAGCCGTCTGAGCTTGAAGCGCTCACGCGTGCGAGCCTTGATGTGGGGCGTCGCGCGACGGCCATCGACTATGTGAAAGCGAGGCGGAGGATGAGTCAGGCCACCCGTGAGATGGCCAGAGCCTTTGAGGGCATCGATATTCTGTTACTGCCCACCACGGCCTCCTTGCCACCCAAAACGGGGGAGATCGATGGACGCACGGCGGCTTTTGATTTAGATCGTTGGAATGAGCAGTCTTATCGCTTTGCGCCGTACACCGAATTATTTAACGTCACCGGCCAACCGGCGATTTCCGTGCCCCTTGGCATGTCGGCGAGTGGTTTGCCGATCGGTGTGCAGTTTGCGGCGGCACTTGGCAACGACGCGCGCTTACTTAATCTGGCCGCGTGGTGCGAGCGGGAGCGTCCGTGGGCTTCTCGTCTAGCGGAGCTGCGTGCTCGTTATGGTTGAGTCCACAGATAGATCACACCGGGATACGGTGCGTTCCATTGATCGAATGCGCCCGTGATATAGACACTGTCAGCGCCTTTCGGCCCGAAGCTGATATTGGTCACATAGGGTGTTGGTACTGCGATGGTGCGCACCAGTTGGCGTTTGGGGTTAATCACGAGCACTCGGCCGGAGCCATTCTGTGCGACATAGTAGTTGCCATCCGGTCCTAATTTAAAGCCATCCGGTCCGTTGTAGGCGTCAGCACCGACGGTGGGCGCGACAATGTCTTGCATGCGCGCCCAGACACGGCGCGGGCCTAGTGAGCCATCCGCGTTAATCGGAAAAGACAAGAGGCGGCCGGCCAGCATCTCGCTCACCAGTACATTTTTTCCACTGGCATCTACCGTGAGGCCATTGGGAAAGTGAATGGTGTCAGCAAGCCGTACGAGTGACTGCCCGTCCGCTGATAAGTGCAGTAGGCTGCCCGTGATGGGGGCTGAGCTGTCATAGGCGCCAGAGGCAGTGAGGTAGACGCCGCCTGTGCCATCCGCCGCAAAATCATTGGGTCCTGCAAATGCGTGGCCCTGACTGTCGTGGGTAAATGCACCGACTTCATGGCCCGTGCCGTCGAGTTCAACGATCGAGTTGGTGTCGTAACAGGCCACCAGCAGATGGTGGCGGTATTCAATCAGACCGCTCGCGCCACACGCGGCGTTATCCCAAAACACAGTGACGTGTGCTCCATCCCATGATTTGACGCCACCGCTGGGATATTCCACATACAACAGGCGCCCTTCAAACCACACAGGACCTTCTGGGTAGGAGGCGGTAGTGACGGGCGATAGCTCGCCGGCAGACTGGGCCTGTGCACCTAAGGATCCAAAGCTAAGGAGGAGGGTCAGTGCCCACGTGGTGCGCATCATGATCTGGCGTCCTTAAGTGATCTTACGTGTTCACTCGTCTTACGGGTTCGACAAGGCGATCTCGCATCAGCATTCACAGCAAGCGGATTAAGCACCCAGCCACCGGACAGGGTGCCTGTCCGGTGGTGGCAATGGCGTTAGTCTTTTAGAACTTATAGCCAAAGCTTAAGCCAAGCACGCGTGGACGATTGATGGTCTTGGCAGTGATGAACTGGTTGCCGTTCTCAAACAGGTTCGCGCGCGTGTCAGTCAGGTTCTGGCCATACAGTTGCGCAGACCAGGCATCTTTGGATACGCCCATCGATGCATCGTAGGTTGAGAAGCCAGCCTCTTCATAGGTCTGAATATTGCCGGTCGCTGAGTAGGCGTGCGCCTGATGAGTGGCACCTACTTGCCAGAAGGCATTGTACCTACCCAACTCAAATTCATAGCGCGCACGGATACCACCCTGGAAGGGGGGTGATTGCGCCAATGGGGAGTTGAGCTTGCCGTAGGCTGATTGACCTGGGATTTGAATGGGCTGACCGTTTGGCTGCAGTAATGCTGGCGAATTGGTCAGGTTGCTGCTGTTCCAAGAGGCCGAGGCGGTGATGGTGAGTGCGCGCATGGGGCGCGCGATCACTTCCGTCTCAAGGCCCTTGACGGTGTAGTTGGGGCCGTTGACCACAAAGCTTAAGTTGCCATAGCAGCAGGACTGGAAGAGTTGAACCTGCACATCTTTCCACACCTCTTGGTACACGGCACCGTTCACTTCGAGGCGGTGATCGAGCCACTGCGTTTTCCAGCCCAACTCGTTATTGATCAAGGTGTCCGGTGCGTAGGCCGAGGGCGTTTGGTAGGTGTACGCGTAGCCATTGACCGGGCCTGCCACAGAGCCTTCTGAGTGATCGATCAAATGCGAACCACGATTAAAGCCACCAGGTCTAAAACCTTGTGACCAGGTGTAGTAGAGCATCACATCGTCCATAGGGCGCCAGGTCAAATTGGCTCGGCTCTTGAAGCCTTTGTAGGTGATGTCGAGATTCTGCGCGCTTAAATTATTGCTGTAGTCGACATTGCCTGTGCAAGGCGCTGGACCATTGCCGTAGCAACCGAAACTCGTGACGGAGCTACCCGCTGCCGTCGTGTCGATGGCGTAGTAGCGCGTGCCCACGGTTGCGGTGAGTACTTTAGGGATGATGTCGTAGTCAAGCGAACCGAAGATCGCTTTTTGCTTGTAGCCGCGGGTGACGTCATCAAAGAAGGAGACGTTATCGCCGCGGATATTGGGATTGCGCACCTTGGCGCCTGGTGCAGGACCGATGTTGGTAAAGCCCGGCGCCGTCTTGTAGCTCCAATCGATGTTTTCAGCAACTGAATAATCTTCCCAGAAGATGCCGCCAATGCCGCGTAGACGCCAGTCATCAGGTGTGGATAGGCGCAGTTCCTGACTGTTGTGCGTCGCGTGATCTGTTTCTTGCCAGTAGGCGCTGGGGGAATAGCACTGGCCGGTGCTGCCGGTTTCTGCAGGGCTTGTGCACTGATAGTAATCGGCATACACGCCGCGCGCGTAGTTGGTGTAATCGCCTTGAGCGGCGATGTTACGCACCATATAGCTGCCCGAGTACACCAGTTTGAGATCGCCCACCTTGCCGTTAATGGTTAAGGCGGTGTTTTCAAAGGAGTCGTTGTTGTAAGACGGGTTGTAAAGTTGTACGGATAGATCCGGCAGCGGCTCGCCAGCCGAGCTTTGCGGGGTGACATAGAACACACCTGTCGAATGCATCTGTTGATACGACTGCACCAGCAACGCATCCCAATCCTCGTTCATCTTTAAGAAAGCACCGACGCGGATACCCTGATAAGTCACTGGGTTAATGGCGTTGCCCACCAGATTTGAATTGCTAATCGACGGGCTGCCCGGTGGCACGCCATAGCTGGTAGGTACCGCATCACCAGTGCACTGACCATGCGCGGGGTTACCGCTCGAGCAGCCGGTTGCGTAGCCCGCGTAATGAATGCCAATGTCTGAGTTAAGGCGCGAGAACGTACCCGGCACATTGTTGATGTAACCGCCGCGCTGATCGTTATAGACCACGGCGCGCACAGCCAAGGTGTCATCAATCAGTGGTAGGTTCAGTGTGGCATCGACGTTGTTGCTCGGATCGCCGTGCGCGGTGGTGCTATAGCCTGCGTTTAAGCTGCCTTCCGTAACATTGAGCTTAGGCTTGTTGGTGATGTATCGCAGGACACCCGCCTGTGCGCCGGCGCCGAACAGCGTGCCTTGCGGGCCTTCGAGCACTTCGATGCGTTCAATATCAGCTGCATACACATCCAGGTTGCGACCAGGCAATTGACCCGACTGGTCATCCAGATAGACCGCCACGTTCGGGAAGCTGCCGATGCCGCTCGAGCCTTGTGTGGCCAAGCTTGAGGTGGCCAGACCGCGCATAAAAATCACGCCTTGGCCTGGACCGTTACTGGCGGAGTTGACGTTAGGTAAGTACCTGGCGAAGTCATCAAAAGTAGTGGAGTTCAGTTCAGTCAGCATCTGGCCGGTCAGTGCCTGAATGGTGATCGGCACGTTTTGCATGTTCTCGGAGCGACGCTGAGCGGTGACCGTGATCTCTTGGATCCCGTCTACATTGGCGCCGGTGTCGGCAAGCGCCAGACTCCCAGCGCAGCCACCTAGGATGGTAGTGATGGCTAGGGTCAGCTTGTGATTGCAGGAAATCATGATTTAATCCCTTGAAATATATAGGTTTTATAGATCTGCGCAGCGATCGTGGTCCCGTGGGGGGAACACTCACTCGTTAACGTCTACGGCCCCACCACACCAGCCGCAGTGTCGCTCAAGCGAGTGTCACAATCAAGATGGCGGATCGCCATCTATTAAAGCAAATCAAGTAGATACTTGCGCTTTGCGGCTGATGGATCATTGCTATCCGCGCCCTGAATTGGGCTTGGCATCCATGGCCGTGCTGCTATGGTTCGTTGGGTGCCTGCTAGGTTCGCTACCATAGGCGAGACCAGCCTAATCTCTCAGCACCAGACAGTGAACCACCATGACTGAGCCTTTGCCCACGAAGTCACCTATTCGCACCGGTGACCGACCGACCGGCCTTCGTCGACTCTTGCGAGCGCTTGGTCACTCAGCTCGCGGGTTATCGGCCTGTTGGCGAGAAGAAGCCGCTTTTCGTCAAGAATGCGTGTTGGCACTGGGTGTCATCCCCGCTGGCCTATGGTTGGGTGCGACCGGCGTGGAGCGCGCATTGCTCGTCAGTCCGATGCTGCTGATTTTGATTGTTGAGTTACTCAACAGCGGCATCGAAGCAGCAATCGACCGTATTGGACCTGAGTCACATGCCTTATCGGGTCTGGCCAAAGATCTGGGCTCAGCGGCGGTATTGATGTCTTTTGCTGTGCTCATGCTCACCTGGGCTTGTGTCCTACTGGGTCATTAGACCAATCGATTGATTGCAGCGCTTAAAATGTGCTGAGCCGCTAGCGGGCGCGGTGCTTGATCGGTATCGTGTTCGTTTACCTAGGAGCACTGTGCCGATGACTGTCCTGATCTGTGGTTCGATGGCCTTTGATACCGTCATGGTCTTTGATGGACGCTTTAAGGAGCACATCCTGCCCGATCGCATTCATATGCTGTCGGTGTCTTTCCTCGTGCCGCAGCTGCGCCGCAATTATGGTGGAGTGGCCGGCAATATTGCCTACAACTTAAAGTTGCTCGGTCAAGACAGTTTGATATTGGCCACGGTCGGTGACGACTTTGAGCCCTACGCGCGCTGGATGACTCAGAAAGGGTTGTCCTTACAGCATGTCAAAGTGATCCCCGATACCTATACGGCGCAAGCTTTTATCACCACGGATTTAGATGACAATCAGATCACGGCGTTCCATCCGGGCGCTATGCAGTACGCGAGTGAGTTGTCCGTACCTGTGGATGCCGGTGTTCGTTTGGGCTTGGTGGGGCCTGACAGTCGGGACGCGATGATTGCGCATGCCAAGCAATTTCATGAGGCGGGCATCCCGTTTATCTTCGATCCTGGTCAGGGCTTGCCGATGTTTTCAGGCGATGAACTGTCGGTCTTTATCGGGCAAGCAGCTTGGGTGATCGTCAATGACTATGAGGGGCAGTTGTTACAGGAGCGCACTGGCTTAAGTCCTGTTCAAATCGCGGCTCAGTGTCGTGCCTATGTCGTGACTCAAGGTGGCCAAGGGTCGACGGTGTATCTCTCGGATGACACGATTCAGATTCCATCGGTGACCGCATCTAACATTGTTGATCCGACGGGTTGTGGCGACGCATATCGTGCCGGCATTTTGTATGGACTTACCCATGAGCTCAGTTGGGCTACGACTGGCCGGTTAGCGTCGTTGATGGGCGCGATAAAAATTGCCCACCACGGTACGCAGGCGCATCAGTACACCTACCAGGATATCGCCGAGCAGTTTCTGCTTGCTTTTGGGTATCCGTTGCGGTGAGTCGGGCAATGCCTTTTCCTCGTGCAATTGCATGGTTTGCTGTCGTGATGCTTAGCGCTGCTGCGCTTGGTTCGTCCGTGCGCGCAGAGATGTCATCCGTGACGTCGACCCCTACACTCATTGATAATCGTACTGAGTGGGCGCGCACCATTGAGCGCGTAGCGAATGGGGTGGTTTCGATTCAGATTGATGCGGTGCGCGCTTTTGATACCGAAAACAATGCATCGGCGCAGGCGACCGGATTTGTGGTGGATGCCAAGCGTGGGTTGATTCTCACCAATCGACATGTGGTAACGCCGGGACCGGTGACTGCCCAAGCGGTGTTTGTGAATAGAGAAGAAGTGACGCTCTACCCGGTGTATCGAGATCCGGTGCATGACTTTGGGATCTATCGTTACGATCCTGCGCAACTGAAATTTATTGTTCCCGAGCAGATACCGTTAGCACCGACTGAGGCTAAGGTGGGCACTGAAATTCGTGTCATTGGTAATGATGCGGGTGAGCAGTTGTCTATCTTAGCGGGCACCTTAGCCCGTCTTGATCGCGATGCGCCGCAATACGGTGTGGGAAAATATAACGATTTTAATACCTTTTATTATCAAGCCGCCTCAGGCACCTCGGGTGGTTCTTCAGGCTCGCCGGTCATTGATGTGAAAGGGCGTGCGATTGCTTTAAATGCGGGTGGAGCGGCTAAGGCGGCATCTAGTTTTTACTTTCCATTGGATCGCGTTGTGCGGGCGCTCTCTTTGATCGAAGCAGGTAAACCGGTTACCCGCGGTACCTTGTCCGTGTTGTTTACGTATACCCCGTTTGATGAGTTGCGTAGGCTAGGTCTTGGTACTGAGATTGAGCGAGTGGTACGCCATAGTCAGCCGCACCAAGTGGGCTTGTTGGTGGCACGTGAAGTGCAGCCTGGATCAGCCAGTGAGGGGTTGATCGAGTCGGGCGATATTCTCATACGTATCAATAACCGTTTGGTCACGGATTTTTTGACGCTGGAGAGCGTACTGGATGATGCCGTGGCACAGGCGGTGAGCGTAGAGGTGTTGCGCGGTGGCAAAGCACTCTCCTTGGCCGTGCCGGTCACCGACTTACATGCGATCACGCCTGCTTCGTACATTGAGTTTGGTGCCGCAGTGGTGCATGCCTTGTCTTATCAAGAAGCGCGACATTTCAACGTGCCTATCCGTGGGATATTTGTAGCAAATCCGGGGCATGTGTTGGCCTCTGCTGGCGTGCCTAGAGGCGCTGTGCTGACGTCGGTCAATGGCAAGCCCACTGCCACGTTAGACGAATTTGAGCGCGCTTTAGACACTCTGGCTGATGGCGAGCGCGCCACCATGCGCTTTATTACGCTTGATGAGCCGCGTCGTGTGCAGACTCGTGTGATGCGCATGGATCGACGTTGGTACCCCGTGCAACGTTGTCAGCGCGACGATGTCCTTGGCAACTGGCCTTGCCATGCCCTCGCAGACGGACCATCTCCGGTTGCTGTAGCGCCGGCCAGCACCACCTACTCATCCACAGGGGATGCGCGCGCGGATGCGCTTGCACCCTCGTTGGTCGGCATTGATTTTAAAATGCCGTACTCAGTGTCTGGTGTTGCGCAGACCAGTTATCAAGGCACTGGCATCGTCATTGACGCAGTGCGCGGCTTGTTGGTGGCCGATCGTAATACGGTGCCGGTCGCGTTGGGCGATGTGCGGCTCACTTTTGGTGGGGTCATCGAGGTGCCAGGCCGCGTCGAATATATTCATCCGTTGCATAATTTAGCAGTGGTTTCCTATGATCCGGCGTTGCTTGGTACAACGCCTGTGAAGGCAGTGACCTTCTCTAGTCAAGAGTTAAAGCCCGGAGAGGATGTGTGGGTGGTGGGATTACGATCCGACCTGCAAGTCACGTCGCAGCAATCGAAGGTATCAGGTTATCAGGTGACGCAATTGCCGGCGCGCACCTTCGCATTTAGAGACGCGGCACTTGAGACGGTGATGCTGGTTGATGGACCGAGCAATTTCGATGGAGTGGTGATCGATCGCTCAGGTGCCGTACGTGCGCTGTGGTCTAGCTTTGCGTATGACAGCGGCAATGACTTGCAGCAGGAAAATTTAGGCATTCCATCTGATGTTGTTATGGAGATGGCGGCTGCGGTGCGTACCTCTATACCGCTACGCTCCCTGGAAATTGAAGCACAAGTGGTGTCTCTATCGGTAGGTCGCGCTTTGGGTCTGAGTGACGCGTGGGTGAAAAAACTCGTCGCTCATAGTCCGGCGCATCGTCAAGTGCTGGCGGTTGATCGATTGATTGTCGGTTCGCCTGCCGCTCAGCATTTACAGCCTGGCGATCTGTTGCTGTCGATTAACGGTCAACCCGTGACGCGCCTAAGAGAGTTGGAATTGGCATCTCAAGTGCCGATGGCCGCGGTCACGGTATGGCGTAATGGCGCTGAGCAAACGGTGATGGTGCCGACCGTGGTACCGGATTCGTCTGGTATTGGTCGGGTCGTTTTCTGGGCGGGCGCTACCTTAGAAGCCCCTTATCGCGCATTGTCTGCGCAACGCGGGATCGGGCCAGAAGGCGTGTTTGTCAGTCACTACCTGTATGGTTCGCCGGCTACTCGTTATGGATTGTGGGCAGGGCATCGTATTGTGGCGGTGGATGATCAGCCGACGCCTGATTTGGATGCTTTCCTAGCCGCTGTCCATGGACGCGCGAATCGCGCGTCGCTGCGGTTGAAGACCTTAGGCTGGAATGATGCAGTGGAAGTGATCACTTTGAAGCTAGATAAAACCTACTGGCCCACCTATGAACTGACTCGTAGTGCCGCGGGCTGGCAGCGACGCTCAATTGAGTAAGATGACGCGCCATGATTACCAGTGAGTCATCCCCCTCATCCGCGCCGTTCGGTCTAGACGAGCAGGGCGATCTGTTCGGCGTGACATCGGATGTCGATCCGGTCGGTGCGGTCGACGTTGCGCCGGACTTGCTGAATCTGCGGCATCAGTTGCCGGCAGCGCTTAGGCTAGGTACCTCAAGTTGGTCATTCCCCGGTTGGGCCGGCATTGTGTATGCGCGGCGCGTGGGGGAGCAGCTGCTCGCGCGCGATGGACTGCGTGCCTACGCTAAGCATCCCTTGTTAGGTGCAGTCAGCGTTGATCGCAGCTTCTATGCGCCAATGACTAGCCAGGAATTTTCGCGCTATGTCGACAAGGTGCCGACTGATTTTCGCTTTGTGGTTAAAGCGCACGCCGCTGTCATCACGCCACTCGATCGGCATGATAAACGCGCGATGGCATCTGAGCCCAATCACTTTCTAGACAGCGACTATGCGATTGATCGAGTGATCAATCCAGCAGTCGCAGGTTTAGGGGAACGATTGGGAGTAATTCTCTTTCAGTTTTCACCGTTGAGTGTGCGTTATACGCGCGAACCACAAAGGTTTATCAGTGCGTTAGGTGATTTTTTAGAGCGTCTACCTCGTGGGCCTCAATATGCAGTAGAGATACGCAATCGAGAGTTTCTGACTCGTGACTACACGGATGCGCTTGCGCGTAGTGGTGTCACGCACTGTTTTAATGTGCATCCTCGGATGCCGGATGTTCTGCAGCAAGCGGATCTATTGGGGCCTGCTGCCAGCCTGTCAGGTACGGTGGTGGTGCGCTGGATGTTGCACCCCACCCAAGAGTACCAAGCAGCACGCGAACGTTACTTTCCGTTTGATCGGCTGATTGACCCAGATCCCCGTAGTCGTACGGCGATTGCTCAGTTGCTGCAGCGACTGCAGACGCAAGGCAATGACACCATTGTGATTGCCAATAACAAAGCCGAAGGGTCAGCGCCGCTGTCCTTGTTGGCTTTGGCACGTGAGGTGGTCGCCAGGCAGCTTAGCGGTCGCGTCTTATGATGGAAGACATTAGGGTGGATGCGGATCAGATTAGGCAGGCCAGTGACCAGTTGAGAGCCGGCCACCTGGTGGTTTTCCCAACCGAGACGGTCTATGGTCTTGGCGCGGATGCCGGTAATGCGCAGGCAGTGAATAAAATCTATGCTTTGAAAGGTCGTCCGCTAGGGCACCCATTGATCGTGCATTTAGAGAGTGCAAGCCACATGCGCGCGTGGGCTAAGGACATTCCTGCGCTCGCTTGGGAGTTGGCAGAGGCGTTCTGGCCGGGTCCTATGACCTTGATCTTGCCACGCGCCGCTAAGGTGAGCGATGCGATCACAGGTGGTCAAGACAGTGTGGGCTTACGCGTGCCGGCACATCCGGTCGCACAGGCATTGCTGCGCGCGTTTGGTGCAGGCGTGGCTGCGCCGTCGGCCAACCGTTACGGTCGGGTGAGCCCAACGCGCGCTCAGCATGTGCGAGACGAGTTTGGCGCAGATACGCCCTTACTGTTGGAGGGGGGCGCCTGTGCGGTCGGCCTTGAGTCCACGATCATTAGTTTGCTTGATGAGCCGTTGCTGTTGCGCCCGGGTGGCGTGGCGCGTGAGGCGCTGGAAGCGGTGACAGGTCCCATCCGACGTGCACGTGTCGGTGAGGGGCCTAGAGCGTCTGGTACGACACTAATGCATTATGCGCCGGCGACACCGCTGCATTGGGTATCCGCTGACGCGCTGCCGACAGTGACCGACGGCGCGACGGCGGTGCTGTCGAGACGGCCTGCGCCTGCGGGTTTTGCGGGGCATTGGATCGAGGCGAGTAGCGACCCGGTGCAGTATGGTCACGACTTGTACGAGCAATTAAGGCAACTGGATCGAGTGGGTGCGCGTACGATCCTTGTTGAGGCCGTACCGCAAGGTTCGGCTTGGGAGGCTATTGCCGATCGCGTCGATCGCGCAGCCGCCACACACCGAGATGTTTCACTCTAAAATGCCACTGGGCTTTTTCTCAGGATACTTGCGTGACTAAATTTGTGGCTTCTAATCGTACTCGTGATACTCAAACGACTGAGCGTATGGTGGCGCCTTATACCCCTGTTGAGCTTGAGTCTTTGGTGGGTCGTTACGGATCTCCCCTCATGATTATTGATTGCGACACGATCCGCTCACAGTACCGGGCGCTGCAGGCGGCATTGCCCGGTGTGGGATTGCATTACGCATTAAAGCCATTGCCGGAACTGGCTGTGGTTAAAACCTTAAAAGACATGGGTTGTTTCTTTGATCTCGCAAGTAGTGGTGAAGTGGATTTAGTACGGCGCGCGGGGGTTGCTCCGGAGCGCTGCATCCACACCCATCCGATTAAAACGGATAGCGACATTCGTGATGCCATTCGTTTCGGCGTACGCACGTTTGTTGCGGATAACGTCTGTGAGCTCGGTAAGTTTGTGAGACACCGCAAGCGCTGCGATATTTTAATTAGGCTCAGTTTTCGTGCGGAAGACACGCCAATCGATTTGTCTAAAAAGTTTGGTTGTGAGCCGCATGCGGCACTTGGATTGTTAGATACAGCTAAGCGCTTAGGCTTGCATGTGGTGGGGTTTTCTTTCCACGTGGGCTCACAGACGGCAACGCCAGTTACCTATGTGCACGCGATTCAGACGTGTATCGAATTAATTAATAGCGCGCGCGCTGCGGGGCACACTGGTCTATCTATCTTGGATATCGGTGGTGGCTTCCCGGTCGACTATCGACAACCGGTTATGGGAATCGAGGAATTTTGTGCGCCGATCCGCGAAGCACTCGGTGCGATGCCGGGCGGTGTTAGGGTCATCGCTGAGCCTGGGCGGTTCATCGCAGCTCCATCCGGCACGTGCGTATCGACCGTGGTTGGACGTGCGGAGCGCAATGATCGGTGGTGGTTTTACTTGGATGACGGTGTGTATGGGTCATTTAGTGGCCAGATCTATGACCATGCCTGCTATCCCATCGATTGTTTGCGAACAGATGCAGAGCGTGTGCCGGCAGTGCTGGCTGGACCGACCTGTGACAGTATCGATGTCATTGATGAGCATATAGAGTTGCCACTATTGGAGCCAGGCGACTTAGTAGTGGGACGCATGATGGGCGCTTATAATTCAGCGTGCGCCACGGACTTTAATTTTATTCCGCGGGCGCGCGTGCTGGCCATTAATGTGATGGCGGATGCGACGGTGAGTGCTGCGTGAGTGGGTGCTTGAGCGGCCAGTGAGGAGAGGTTGAGCGACATGGTTTCCTTGCAGCTAAGCGTGCGTACTGTGCGTCGGAAAGCAATCATCGTCTTAGGGCTCATTGGAAGCGTTGGTCTCATCGCCTGTGACCGAGCGCCGGTTGCCGCGCAACCAGCGACGGACGGGTCGCGTTTGTATGGCGCGTATTGCTTGTCATGCCATCAGGCGCGCGGAAACGGTGTGCCCGGTGTGCAGCCTCCTTTAGCAGGTACACCCGTGCCGATAGGCGATCCGGACACGTTACTTGCATGGGTTATGTTTGGTGTTCGGCCAGCCGATCTGCCACGAGGCCACTATGCCGGAGTCATGCCGCAATTCAATTATTTATCTGATGCGCAGTTGGCCTCGCTGTTGACTTACGTGCGTTCGAGTTTTGGCAATGAGGCAAGTGCGATCACGGTGGAGCAAGTGGCGGGTGTTAGGCTACAGCATGCAGGTCGCTGATCAGAATTTTAGGTGTGAGCGGGAGAAGCGGTGAACACAGCAATCCATCGTCGCGTAGCCGCACTGAATGCGGGCCTTGATGCCGCAGCGATCGCGCGCGTGCCCAGTGGTTGGGTGGTGCTGGCTGACCCACAGGTACGCTTGGGCTATTGTTTGTTGCTACCTGACCCGGTGGTGACTGATCTCAATGCACTGTCCGCACCTGAGCGGCAGCAATTTTTGAGTGATATGGCGGCGGTTGGTGATGTGCTGCTCACGGAGCTATCGGCAACGCGCGTGAACTATGCCATCTATGGAAATTTAGAGCCTGCGCTGCATGCGCATATCTTTCCGCGACGACAGGATGAGCCGGCCGCGGTGCGTACGGCGCAACCCTGGGCGCTCGACTGGCAGGGCGCGGAGCCTTTTTCGGTCGACCGGCATGCCCCCTTGCTGGATCGATTGCGGCGTGCCGTGTGTGCGGCTGTACCAGGGGCGCGGCTGCCCGCATAACGCGAGCGGATATAGGCCTTGTCCTCTCTTGTCTGCGGCAGAGGGTTGGCAGGCCTCAGCCCTAAAAGTGGATCACTTTTTGAGTCAAATCAGCGCTGCAATCGACGGCATTGATGTTCTGTGCGCCATCGCTCATCGATGGCCTTTTGGTGCCGCAAAAACTGGGTTGTGCTTCACGCTTTAGACCGGCTCGACGGTGAGACCATAGCGTCATGAGTACAGTCTTAAAGCAGTCACCAGCCCCAGCCCCAGCGCCAGCGTCAGATGCGGTATCTGAGCCTCTTTTGGCGTCGCAGACCGGCCGATGGGTCATCCCGACGCGTGATCAAGAAATCACCGCCAGTGGTCGGGAGCATTGGGGTACGCGTGCGGCACTGGGTCGTGCTTTGGGCATTCGACGTGAAGAAATCGTGACCAAAGTGTGGAATGCCATCGGACGGGTGATTCGTGAATCACGCAGTGAAGCGGTGTCATTGCCATCGACCGGTGAAGAAAATCACTACATGATTATTATTCGTCCGGCGCGCGAGCCGGGCTTTGCGGTACTGACGCGTCAGAGAATTGATGTCACTAAGCTCGTGCCGCCGGCCGGTGTGCTGGTGGAGCTCTTTGGGCTGACACCGACGGAAGTGATTGTGGCTCGCTGTGTCGCTCGAGGCGATGAACTGAGCACCATTGCGGCGGCTCGCGGCAATACGCCTGAGACGATTCGTGGCTATGTAAAGAATATTTTGCGAAAGACGGGCTGTGCCAGTCAAAAACAATTGGCCGCCATGCTGTCTCGCTTGGCCATGTTGGCGGCACGCGCGGGCGAAGCCACCGAATAAGCGGGTCCTGTGTTGAACGTCCTTGGGCTACGCTAGGGTCTCTAGCGAGCGCCAACGCGGGCGTTGCCAGTGATGATCTTGCTTAATATCCTTGTCTTGTGACCTGTCGTGTGACGTGTCTTAGGCGCCATAGACCCGCTGTCAGGTGCTAAAACCCCTCGTGAGAGCGTGGGTTACTCCGCAAAAGCCATGGTGACTCAGGTTGGGTGCGTTACCATGCGATCCCTACTTATGACGGCTCAGCCATTCGCCGTCGCCAGGATATCTATGACTTCGCATGACGATTTAGATTCAACACCCCCACAAGCAGAGCATACGGTGGCGGATTTTCCAGTGCTGCGTTTGAAGCGGCAGGAGGATCGACGGGTCGCCGCGGGGCATCTGTGGATTTTTAGTAATGAGGTGGACACCGTTGCCACGCCTTTAACCGGTTTCTCTGCCGGCACCTTGGTGGCGGTGCGCTCTGATCGAGATAAGTTTATGGGTTATGCCTATGTCAACCCAAACTCCTTGATCGCTGCGCGTATTTTAGGTCGTGAGGTCGGTTTCCCACCAGGGCCGTCCTTGTTGGTGCATCGCTTGCGCGTAGCGATCGCACTCCGACAAAAACTGTATGCATTGCCTTATTATCGCTTGGTGCATGGCGAGTCAGATGCGTTGCCTGGACTGGTTGTTGACCGCTACGGTGACGTGTTGGTCGTGCAGATCAGCACAGCGGGCATGGAGGCGCAGAAAGGCGCCATCGTGGCAGCACTTGAGAAAGTTGTGAAGCCGGACGTTATTGTCTTTAAGAACGACTCTGGTTCTCGAGAGCTTGAGGGCTTGCCTAAATATATTGAGGCTGCCAAGGGAGACATTCCAGAGCGCGTGACCGTTCTTGAGAATGGCCTTCGATTCACTGCGCCCTTAGCGACCGGACAAAAAACCGGCTGGTTCTATGATCAGGCAGGTAATCGCCGCCAGTTTCTGCCATTGATGAAAGGCGCTGCGCGCGTATTGGATGTATTCAGTTATGTCGGTGCGTGGGCGGTGCCGGCGGCGCGAGATGGCGCCGAAGTCACCTGCATTGACTCATCGGCCGGGGCGCTCGAAGCGGCATCCCAAAACGCCTCTGAAAACGGTGTGGCGATTAAAACCATCAAAGCGGATGCGTTTGAGGCGATGGAGTCTATGCATGCGGCGCGCGAGAAATTTGATGTGGTCATCATTGATCCGCCCGCTTTCATTAAACGACGTAAAGATGGGCCAAAGGGCGAGGCTGCCTATAAGCGCTTGAACCAATTAGCGATGCAACTGCTGCCGCGTGACGGTCTGTTGATCTCGTGCTCGTGTTCGTATCATTTGGAATCAGGCGCCTTGTTAGACGCGATCCAGAAGGGCGGGCGACACCTTGGGCGCTTTGTGCAAGTCATCGGAACGGGTAGTCAGGCGCCCGATCATCCGATTCATCCGGCTATCCCTGAGACGCGCTATTTAAAATCGTTTCTATGTCGGGTCACCCATGAGTGATCGATGAAGGCGGCATGATCGGTGGGGGGCATGATGGATGCTGATCTAACCCTTAGGACTATTCTGAGGGCAATTCTGTTCCCGCCGCTTGGGCCACTGTTGCTTGCCGGCATCGGGTTTTGGCTCTTACAGGGTCTGGGATGGATGCGCACAGCGCGCGCCCTGATCTGGGCGGGTTTGGGTGGACTCGTGTTGTTATCGATGCCGGTGGTGAGCGATCAGTTGGCGCGCGCGGTCGAGGTCGATCCGCCACTCATCGGTTCAATACCCGCAGCGGATGCCATCGTGGTGTTAGGAGCCGGTGTGCGCCTGTCAGGGGAGGGCCCTTTGGGGGCATCGCTGTATCCGAAGAGTCTGGAGCGTTTGGCGGGCGGTGCGCGCCTACACAGGCAGACGAACTTACCCCTCATGCTGTCCGGCGGGCGCTTAGAGGAGGGCCCTGCTGAGGCGGATCTGATGCAGGTCACCCTGCAGCAAACCTTCGGTCTGACAGCCCGGTTTATAGAAAATACCTCGCGGACCACCCATGAAAATGCCCTGCACAGTGCCCAGTTACTGTTGCCCAGGGGACTTAATCGGGTGGTCTTAGTGACCTCGTCCGTGCATATGCGGCGTGCGGAAGCAGAATTTAGACATGCGGGGTTTACCGTGATTCCAGCGCCTGTTGGCGTGGTGGGGCCCTATCGGTTGAGTGTATCGATGTGGCTACCGCGAACGAATGCCTTAGATCGCAGCTACGACGCGCTGTATGAATGGGCAGGGTACTGGGTTACTTGGGTCAATCTGCATCACTGATCTCGGCTCGCGGCTCAGATTTCGTTACACTTCAGCCTCATGTTGCACTATCCCAACTTTGACCCAGTTGCATTGGCCGTAGGCCCCCTAAAGATCCGCTGGTATGGGCTGATGTATGTCATCGGCTTCTTATCGGCCTGGCGGTTGGGGCGTGGGCGTGCGGCTAAGCCTGACTCCACCTGGACGGCGCTTGAGGTGGATGATCTGCTGTATTTTTGTGTGTTTGGGGTGATCTTAGGTGGTCGCCTCGGTTGGCTTTTATTCTACGGTCAGGATGCGCTCGCCGAGGATCCAAACTACTGGTACAAAATCTGGCAAGGCGGGATGAGTTTTCACGGTGGACTCATCGGTGTTCTGATCGCCCTGGGTGTGTTTGCCTATACCCGCAAGCGCAACCTACTCGATGTCATGGACTTTGCGGTCCCCCTGCCTGCGATTGGCATTGGTGCGGGGCGTATTGGTAATTTTATTAATGGCGAGTTGTGGGGCAAACCCACCGATGTACCGTGGGGTTTCTCGGTTCAAGGTGGCGATGGGTTGACGCAGGTGCTGCACGCCTCGCAACTGTATGAGGCGGCCCTCGAGGGGGGTGCGTTGTTCCTTATTCTGTGGTGGTTCACCCGGCGGCCGCGGCCGCGTTGTGCGCCGGCTGGGCTATTTTTAATCTCCTATGCGAGCTTTCGCATGTTGGTCGAAACGGTGCGGGTGCCCGATGCGCAGTTAGGCTATTTATCTGGCGGATGGCTCACGATGGGTATGCTGTTGTCACTGCCGATGCTCGTGATCGGCTTAGCCTTACTGATGGGTGCCTATTGGCGCCCGCAGCGGTCTGGCAATACCCTGCCGTCTGCTTAATTGCATACCATTGGTTAACGACTCCCTATGCAATCGTATCTAGACTTATTGCGGCACGTGCGTGATCACGGCGATCTGAAGACCGACCGTACCGGCGTCGGTACGCTGGCTGTTTTTGGCTATCAGATGCGCTTTGACTTGCAGGCCGGATTCCCACTGGTCACGACCAAGAAAGTACACCTTAAAAGTATCGTGCACGAGCTGCTGTGGTTTCTGCGTGGTGAGACCAATGTGGCGCCACTGCGCGCGGTTGGTGTGACCATTTGGGACGAGTGGGCTAAAGCCGATGGCAGTCTAGGCCCTGTGTATGGCAAGCAGTGGCGTGATTGGGTCGCGAGCGACGGCCGCCATATCGACCAATTAGCGCTTGCTGTCAAAATGATTAAGGAAACGCCGGATTCGCGCCGCATCATTGTGAGTGCTTGGAATGTGGGCGAACTGGATCAGATGGCGCTGCAGCCTTGTCACGCTTTTTTCCAGTTTTTTGTAGCTAAAGGGCGCCTCAGTTGTCAGTTGTATCAGCGCAGTGCCGATTTGTTTTTAGGGGTGCCTTTTAATATCGCGAGCTACGCATTGCTGGTCCACTTGGTTGCGGCCCAATGCGATCTTGAGGTGGGTGAATTGATTTGGACGGGTGGCGACTGTCATCTGTATACCAATCATTTGCAGCAAGTAGATGAGCAGCTATCTCGTAAGCCGCTACCACTGCCTAAGCTAGTGCTGAACCGACGGGCAGAGTCTTTATTTGACTATCGCTTTGAAGATATCGAGATCGCTGGTTACCAGTCGCATCCGGCCATTAAAGCGCCGATTGCCGTATAACGCTGTTTGTTTTTTCAGTTTTGTTTTGTCTATTTTAAGGATGTTGAATGAAGAGTTCCGCTGTTTCCCCATTGATTCGAGTTCGTCGATCGAAAATTCATGGCACAGGTGTTTTTGCTAAAAAAGCAATTCGCAAAGGTGCGCGCATCACGCAGTATGTCGGGGAGCATATTTCTCATGCTGAAGCTGATCGGCGTTATGAGAACAAGGCGCATGATGATAATCATACGTTTCTGTTCACTTTAGATGCCCGCACTGTCATTGACGGTGGGTCGGGCGGCTCATCAGCGCGATTCATTAATCACAGTTGTGACCCAAATTGCGAGACAGTGATCGATAAGAAGCGCGTGTTTGTTGAGGCAGTGCGCGCGATTCGTGAGGGCGAGGAGATTTGTTACGACTATATGATTGAGCGTGATAAGTCTGATGCTCCAGATATTGATGTGATCTTCGCCTGTCGCTGCGGTTCGAAAAACTGTCGCGGCACGATGCTGCTACCGCCGAAAAAAGTGCGTCGCAAGAAGAAAGCCACCAAGAAGAACGCCACCAAGAAAAAAGTAGCCAAGAAGAAGGCGGTCAAGAAAAAAGCATCTCAGAAAAAATCGTTAGCGAAAACGAGCGTGGTGCGAAAGACATCAAAAGCCAAGTCAACCGGTAAGCGCGCTACCAAGAAGAAGGCGGCCAAAAAGAAGGGCGCTGCCTCAAGGCGTTGAGCCAGAACCCCATTAGGCTCTTAGCATGAGTGGCTCATGCTAGGGGTCAGTGTCGGACTAGGCGATATCGGTTGGGTGGTACAGCCCGCGTTTATCGATGCGGCCTTTGTTGCAGAGTTGGTCGGTGATATGGATCGGCGTGAGTTGGCCGGTGCCTTTCGAGAGGCGGCGGTTGGCGTGGGGCAAGTACGCAGTGTGCACCCCATGATTCGCGGCGATCGTATTTGTTGGTTGTCTATGGCGTCTAGCCCATCCGAACAGCGGGTGTTGGCGCTATTTGAGCGTCTGCGTCAGCAGCTCAACGAGTCACTCATGCTTGGGCTGCATGACTTAGAGTGTCACTACGCCATCTACGATCAGGGCAGACGGTATGCGCGTCACGTCGATCGATCAGATCAGGGCGCGCAGCGCGTTGTATCGGTCGTTTTGTATTTAAATGCGGACTGGGCGGCGGGCGATGGTGGTGAGTTGTGTATGGTGACGCCTGCCGGCAATGTCATCATTGAGCCGCGAGCGGGAACACTCGTTAGTTTCTTGAGTGATCGTTTCCCACACGAGGTCTTAGTATCTCAGGCGACGCGCCGTAGTGTTACCGGTTGGTTTAGACGGCGCCCGGTATTTCCAGTGAGCTGATCTGTCGTCAAGTGCTTAGGTGAGCTGTTCTAGGAATCGGGATAGCGCGTCGCCATCGCAGTGTGCGACGTTAAAGCGCCAATACGGCGTCGCACGACCTTCTGGACGAAACAATTCGCCGGGTGCGAGTAACACGCCTGCAGCCACTGCTGAGCGCCATACCTTGCTGACTGCTTGCTGAGATTTTAATCGGCCCCATAGAAACATGCCGGAGGATGGCCGAAATGCCAGCTCAACACCGCGTGCCAGCAACGTTTGCTGCACACGCGTTTGTGTAGCACCTAGACGTTTTCTCAAGGCTTCGAGATGGCGTCGATAGTGCGGTTGCGTGAGGATATCTAGCACCAAGCGTTCCGAGAGTTCGCTCGATGCTAGGGCGCTGAGCGCTTTCAGTCGGGCCAGTTGTGGTGCTAGGTGGGTCGGCGCTGCGAGATAACCGACGCGTAGGGCGGGTGAAATGGTTTTAGACACACTAGAGATATAGATGACCCGTCGGCATTGGTCGAGGGTGGCCAAAGACAGTGTGTGTGTGGGTGCTAACTCACAGAAAATGTCATCTTCGACCAGCAACATGTCGTGCTGCTCGGCCAGATCAAGCAGACGTCGCGCCACGGGTAGCTCAGTGGTGGTGCCCGTTGGATTCTGTAAGGTGCTGTTGGTGAAAAACGCGCGTATCGGCGCGCGTTTCAAGGCTTTGGCTAAGGTGTCGACGTCTGGCCCCTCGGTGAGTCGTGGGATGGTGACGAGACGGACGCCTCGGTTGCGTAATAGCTCAAGGGTCGGTGGGTAGCCCGGGTCTTCAACCGCCACGCGATCGCCGGCTTTGAGGCAACAGCGCACCACTAAGTCGAGCGCTTGGCTGGCGCCTTGAGTGAGCAGAACTTGTTCGGGGTTAAGGGCCAAGCCTCGACTGGCGAGTTGATGCTGAAAGTGCACGCGCAGTCCTTCGTAGCCTAAGGGTGAGCCGTAGCCCTCCATGGGTAAGGAGTGGCGCGCCAAGCTCCTAAGGCCTGCTCGAATGCCCTCACTGTACTGCCAGGCGTGTGGTAGCCAGCCACCGCCGGCATCGACCAAGATAGGTTGGGCTTTGGCTTCTAGGCGCCGCTCCCACAGTGCGTCACCGGTGGCGGATGGCAGAGGCAAGGCGGGCAGGCGGGCACCGGCACCAGCGACAAAGTAGCCGGAACCGCGGCGTGCCTCGATGAGCCCTGCGGCGGTGAGCACGTTATAAACCTCGGCAGCTGTGAAGGCGCTGATGCCCCGTTCGCGCGCGAGCGCGCGTACGGAGGGCAGTGCAGTTCCCGGTGGTAACGTATTGCCCGCGATCTGTTCGCGCAGTTCTGTCACCAGTTGGAGGCGCAGTGAGCCGCGTGGGGTCGGGATGGCTGGCTTCTGTACAGGTTTAATCATCAGTACAGTATAGACCATAAATGCGTATGCCGTGTCTGGCTGTCTGGCCAGAGAGCGCGCACGCTTTCGTGATAGCCGCCCATGGGCGGTTCCTGTGGCCGTTCTTGGCATGGTCTTACGAAAGGAGAGTCTGATGAGCGCTGTGACCCCGCTACACCCTGATCACCAAGCCGCCGAGCTGCGCGCCTGGTGGATGCCATTTACCCATAACCGATATTTTAAAGCCGCCCCACGCATCATCTCGTCGGCGAAAGGCGCCTACTACACGCTCAAAGATGGTCGGCGCCTGTTCGACTGCTTATCCGGCTTGTGGTGTTCGCCATTAGGTCACTCGCATCCCCGTGTGGTGGAAGCGGTGCAGCGGCAGATCGAGACGCTGGATTTTTCCCCTAGTTTCCAGATGGGACATGAGGGCGCTTTTACATTGGCAACGCGCATCGCCGAGCTCGCCGGACGCCCTAATGACCGCGTGTTCTTTGTGAACTCAGGGTCAGAGGCGGTAGACACCGCGCTTAAGATTGCCGTTGCCTATCACCGGCAACGCGGTGATGCCGCGCGTACCCGCATCATCGGTCGTGAGCGTGGCTACCATGGCGTTGGCATGGGTGGAATCTCGGTCGGCGGTATGGTGGCGAATCGAAAGATGTTTTCGCCCTTGATGATTCCGGGTGTCGATCATCTGCCACACACCTACAATCCTGCCGAGATGGCTTATTCAAAGGGGCAGCCTGATTGGGGTGTACACCTCGTTGAGGAGTTGGAGCGCATCGTTGCGTTGCACGATGCCTCGACCATTGCGGCCGTGATTGTTGAGCCGATGCAAGGCTCAACCGGTGTGATCGTGCCGCCTAAGGGCTACTTAAACCGGTTACGGGAGATCTGTACCAAGCACGGTATTTTGCTGATTTTTGATGAAGTGATCACGGGCTTCGGTCGTCTAGGAACGCCGTTTGGTGCTGACTTCTTCGGTGTGCAGCCGGATCTGACCACGTTCGCTAAAGCGGTCAACAATGCCACGGTACCGCTGGGTGGTGTCATCGTGCGGGATGATATTCATCAGGCCTTCATGAACGGACCCGAACATATGATCGAGTTCTTTCATGGCTATACCTATTCAGCGCATCCACTGGGAGTAGCCGCTGCCTTGGCCACGATGGATGTGATGCGTGATGAAAAGCTGATCGCGAAAGCCGCTGAGCTTGCGCCGGTTCTGGAGCGCGCGTTGCACACGCTGCGCGGCGAGCCGCATGTGATCGACATTCGCAATCTTGGGTTAGCGGGCGCTGTGGAGTTGGCATCGATTGCTGGCAAGCCCGGTTTGCGTGCCATACAAGCGTTTGAGAATGCCTTGAATGAAGGTCAGATGGTGCGCTTCAGTGGAGAAATTCTGGCGGTGGCGCCACCGTTCATCAGTACGGCTGCTGAAGTGGAAGCGATGGTTGAAGGTATTCGACGTGCGCTCCGCGCATTGCCGGCTGAATAGGGGATTATGTAATGAATGCGCAGGTCAATAAAAGCGTCATGGACGCTCCCGCGGTGGTTGGTCACTACATCGACGGCAAATTGGTGTCGGCGGGGAATGCGAAGCGTCAGCCCGTTTACAACCCCTCGCTGGGTCGCCCGGTACGTGAGGTGGTGCTGGCGAGTGTGAGCGATGTCGATGCTGCAGTGCGCAGTGCTAAGGCTGCTCAGCCCGCGTGGGGTCGCACACCGGCTTTGCAGCGTGCGCGTGTACTGTTTCGCTTTAAGGAGTTGCTGGTTCAGCACAACAAACTATTAGCGCGCACCTTGTCTGAGGAGCACGGTAAGACGCTGCCTGATGCGGAAGGCGAGCTGACGCGCGGTATGGAAGTGGTTGAGTTTGCGTGCGGCGCACCTCAGTTGTTGAAAGGTGAGTTCAGCGAGAATGTGGGTACAGGGGTCGATAGCTTCGGTATTCGCCAACCGCTCGGTGTGGTTGCTGGCATCACGCCATTTAACTTTCCAGCGATGGTGCCGATGTGGATGTTTCCGGTTGCCTTGGCCTGCGGCAATGCCTTTATTTTAAAACCGTCTGAGCGCGATCCCTCCATGTCTCTTCTATTGGCGGACTTGCTCACTCAGGCGGGCCTGCCACCGGGCGTCTTCAATGTAGTGCAGGGCGATAAAGTCGCGGTCGATGCCATCTTGGCGCATCCCGATATTGCGGCGGTGAGCTTCGTCGGCTCAACACCGATTGCACGCTATATTCAGGCGCAGGGCATTCAGCACGGCAAGCGCGTGCAAGCGTTAGGTGGCGCTAAGAATCATGCCGTGGTGATGCCGGATGCCGATATTGATGGGGCGGCTGAAGCCATCATCGGTGCTGCGTATGGTTCGGCGGGCGAACGCTGTATGGCGATTTCAGTGGTGGTTGCTGTTGGCGAACAAACAGCGGATGCGCTAGTCGCTAAGCTCACTGCTCGGGTCAAGACATTGACGGTGGGTGCGCCGGATGCCCCTGGCGTCGATCTGGGTCCCTTGGTCACATCGATCGCGCAGGAACGAGTCACGGCCTATATCGCTGATGGAGTCTCAGAGGGCGCTCAGCTGGTGATCGACGGTCGTGGCGTGAAGGTCCCGGGTCGCGAAGACGGCTTCTATGTGGGGCCGACCTTGTTTGATCGGGTATCGACCAGTGCACGAATTTATCGTGAAGAAATCTTCGGTCCGGTACTGTGTGTGGTGCGTGTGTCTGAGTACGCGGACGCGGTGCAGTTGATCAACGCACATGAGTTTGCCAACGGCACAGCCGTCTTCACGCGCAGCGGTGCGGTGGCGCATGCATTCACGCGGGATATCGATGTGGGTATGGTCGGTATTAACGTGCCGATCCCGGTGCCGATGGCTTTTCATAGTTTCGGTGGCTGGCGCAGTTCTTTATTTGGTGATCATCATATGCATGGCCCTGAGGGGATTCGTTTCTACACGCGCCTTAAGACAGTGACTCAGCGTTGGCCTGAGCCTGAGTCTGTGCGGGCAGATTTTTCAATGCCGACGATGAAGTAAATGAATGACGGCCCCGGGTGATCCGGGGCCTTCTTTGACTGCCCTTGGCTACCCCAGTGATGGTTGCTCAATCCTGCCAGGCGGCGCGCCGCTATCATTAGCAATAGGCTCTGAGGCATCATATTCGGTATGGCAGACCCTAAGATTATTGAGCCTTCTAAGATACTGATTGCCGGCGAGTGGGTGTTGTCAGCCAGTGCTGACTGCGTCGATCTGAAAGATCCCACCCGCCTGCAGCTGATCGGGCGAGTGCCGTCGTGCGGCCAGAGTGATGTTGGTCGTGCACTGGACGCTGCGACGGCTGCGGCAGCCGTTTGGGCCCACATCCCGCGTGCTGAGAAGGTGCAACGGTTGGTGGCCATCGGCACTCAAGTGCGTGTGCATGCAAAAGCCTTGGCTGACTGTCTGGCACTCGAGAGTGGCAAGCCGCTGATGGAAGCGTATGACTGCGTACGTGCGGTCGCCGAGCGATTTGAGACACCAGAGTCCTGTGTCTCTAGCGCCTCCTTGCGACCGTCAACCGTCACAGTAGTGCTGACTCCGCAGTCAGCGCCTTTATTAATGCTCGCGTACTTTGTGGTGCCCGCGCTGATGGCTGGTTCAGCGGTCGTGATTAAGCCGCCGCAGGCGTGTCCGCTATCGACGCTATTATTGGGGCGCTTGCTACAGCACTTACCAAGCGGGGTCGTGAGTATCGTTACCGGTGGTGCACAGACCGGTCAGCAGTTAGCGGCCGCTTCGCAGGTGGCGACGGTCGCCTTCGCAGGATCCGCCGGCGTCGGGCGAGCGATCGAAACGGCCGTGATTGGAGCAGGCAAAGGTTTTTGGGGTGAGCTTGGATCCTCCGATGCCGTGTTGGTCTGTGCGGATAGTCCACTGGATACCGTGGTGCCAGCACTGGTCTGGGCAAGGCTGCGCAATGTCGGACGATCCTGTTTGGCGCCTAAGCGCATTTATCTCGAGCGCTCCATTGCCGATGAGTTTGTGCTGCAAGCGCACCTCTGTCTGGCGGATATTGAGTTTGGTGATCCATTGTTGTCGTCGACTGACGTGGGTCCTCTCGCCTCTTTGGAGGCCATTCGCCGAGTCGAAGACCAGGTTGCCTACTCAATGAAAGCGGGTGCTCGTTTAGTGGTTGGCGGTATGCGTTTTAGGCCCGCCGGTCTCCCCGGGTTCTTTTTTCAGCCAACCATTTTGACTGGGGCGAGTGACACCATGCGGGTGATGCGTGAAGAGGTTTTGGGCCCAGTCCTTACGATTCAGGTGGTCGATGATATAGCGACGGCGATGACATCACAGCTTGCGGCTGGGCTGGGTCGGCGCATTGGTGTCTTTACGCAAGATGTGGCGCGCGTGGCTGATCTGTCTGCGCGCGTACCCGCGTGTTCTGTGTGGGTTAATCAGCCGCTGACCGATGCCGACGTGTATGGCGTAACATCGCTAGAGGCTTCGGCGGCAGATGCTGACCGTCGTTGGCCAGCGGTTGGATTTCCTTATAAGCATAGGCCTGCACCGGATCAGGACACATGATGACCTTGCTGGCCCAAGATTATTCAGAAATCCCCTTATGGCAAAACGATGCGCGTCATCCAGAGCCACGGGTCCTGCCGCTGCCCTCTGCGGTGGATGTGCTGGTGGTCGGGAGTGGTTATACCGGCACCACAGCCGCCTATGAAACCGCACAGGCGGGACACGTCACGCTGGTTTTAGATAGTGGGCCAATCGGTGGGGGTTGCTCATCTCGCAACGGTGGGCATGTCTCGTTTAGCCTAAAGCCTAGCCATGAGGCATTGTCGGTGAAGCACGGCAAAGTGATCGCGGATCGCTTGTATGCCGAGGGCTTGGAGGCTATGACGTCTTTGTCTGCCTATGTGCGGGACGAGCAGGTCAGTTGCGACTGGCGCCGCGTTGGCGGTTTCGTAGGCGCGCATACCCGCGGTCATTATGATCGTTTAGTACGTGAGGCTGAGCATCAAGCCGCTGGATTCGAGTTGCCGTTTGAGGTGATTCCTAAGGCGCGTCAGCGAGAGGAAATCGATTCGCCGCTTTATCACGGCGGTGTTTTGTACCCTGACGAGATGGCTGTGCATCCTTTGAAGTTGATGGTCTCTCTGTATGAGCGCGCTGCACGTGTTGGTGCGCAGTTTCGCAGCCATTGCGCTGTGCACGCGATAAATAAAAGCACAACTGGTTTTGATGTGTTGACGGCTGATGGTGTGGTACATGCGCGGCAGGTATTAATCGCTACCAATGGATATACCAACTCGCTGTCGCCGTGGCATCAGCGTCGTGTGATGCCGATAGGCAGTTACATTTTGGCGACGCAAGAGATGGATCCGAGCGTGTTAGCGCAACTGATCCCGCGTGGTCGAAATATTGGTGATACGCGGCGAGTCATTACCTATGTGCGTCCCTCGCACGATGGACGTCGCTTGATATTTGGGGGTCGTGCCGCTGCGGGCGAATCAGATGTCACGCGCTGTGTGCCTCGCCTGCACGCCATGATGACTGAGATGTTTCCCTCATTGCGTGCGGTGCGCGTCAGTCGAGCGTGGATGGGCTATGTCGGTTTTACTTTCGACAAGCTTCCGCATTTTGGGCAACAGGATGGGGTTTTTTATTCTATGGGTTACTGTGGCCAGGGTGTGAACTTGGCGACCTACTATGGACGAAAAATGGGCTTACGTCTGGCAGGCAAGCCCGGCGGTGAGACCGCTTTAGAGGGCATGGTGTTTCCCGCTAGGCCTTATTACCACGGCAAGCCTTGGTTTCTGCCTGCGGCAGTGGCCGCTTATCGAGTAGCGGATGCCTTAGGCATCTAGACCAGCGACTTAGAAAACACCACCCAACCCGATGCCTTGATGTGAGGGTCGTCAGTCGCAGATTAGGCTAGTCGCGACTGCTGGCATGATCGAGCAGTGATCGTCGAGCGTGGTGTGCTTTTTGGTGGGGCGTGCGCAAAAGCGCAGGCACGGGGAAGCGCCAACGCACGCGCGGTCGGTTTGGTGTGCCACCCGGTGTAAACTGCGTGCGTAGCGCTTTAGGCCATTCAACCTGAGCTTCGGCAGTGGAGGCATCGATGCCGCCAAGTGCATAGGTTCGGTTACGAAGCTCTTTGGACAGTTGCACGCGATCCAACCCTTCAGGGAAGGATGCGTATGAGATTGGCTTACCAACTCGCATGACGATGTCGTCATTTAGTCGCCGCATGTTTTCGCCGATGAGCATTCCCCAGCGCAGCACCACGTTGATATGGCTGACCATCTGGAAGATGCGCCCGTGTTGACCACTGAACCACACGGGTAACACATCGCAACGCGTCCGCGATAATAGTTGTGCTGCGAACGGATGCCAGCTGACATCCATGGCCTGCGTGCGGCCCAAAAAATCTGCAGAAGTGGAAATGCCGCCGGCGGGGAAAATGATGAGCACGCCACCATTCTCTAGCACCCGACGCGCCTCAGCACGCCCAGCGACGTTCGTTTGCTGGGCCTCACGGGTGCCGGTGAAGTCGAGTGGGATCGCGTGTGGTCCCATTTCGGGCACGTAACGGCCGCCGTTCAGCATAATCTTGAAATCTTTACGCACTTGGCTGATCAGTGAGCACAGCAAAAGCCCGTCAATGATGCCAAACGGATGGTTAGCGACCACCAGTAGGGCGCCGGTTGCTGGTATTCGGCGAATGGACTCGCGATCCAGGTTATGGGTAAGCCCAAGCGCTTTGGCACCGTCTAACCAAAAGCTCTCGTTGCGCTTGGATTGAGTTCGGTAGCGGTTGAACTGTTGCTGCAGTCGCTGTTGTCCCGACAGTTTTTCAATGATTCTAATGAGCATTGCCTGGGTCGGCGTGACTTCGCTATCGGCCATGGAGTAGGGTTTTTCGCTGTCCATAGGAGTTTCCCGTGATGCCATGAGTAACACTGCTCGTCATGCTGTCAGCATGGTGGCTTTTGGCCAGACGTTCAGGCATCTCTGATGGTCATCGCTCAAAAGCCAACGGAGACATGGTGCCGGTGAATTACTGCAATTATGTGAAAGGTCTGTGACGTCCTGTGGACAGTGGCGTTTCAGGTGCGTAACGGACACGTTGCTTGGGGCAACGCGCTGACCGCGGCCTACGGGTAGGCAGGAGCGCGGGCTGCTTCACTGCAGAGACTGCTAAGTGGCTGTTTCGTGGGGAGGGATCGGCGTCTCAGTGGCACTTGAAGACTTTACATAAGCTTGTAGGTCTGTCGTTTTTATGGCCCTGCGGCGCTATAATTGCGCGTGATATCCCACTCGCCATTGAGGATGAACTGTGAAGCGTATATTAATACTGGTTGCGATTTTATTTAGCGCCACGGCGATCGCCGCTGAGTTAAGCGATGGTGCCGCAAGTCAGTCCGGCGCTGAGTCAGCATCTACCCAGAGTGGCGCGCTGGATGGACTGTCGGCCTTCTGGAAAGACGTGCATTTGGCGGCTGGGTTTGGGCTCACCTACCGCACCCAGGTGACTGGCAAGCTGGTGCCGGTCAGTGCGACCTGGAACGACAATCGGTGGGAGTTCTTTGCGGCCCACTTTCGAGACCAGACCATCAGCGGGCTGCGGTATCAAGGCTATCCGGCGCACGAGGGTCTAGCACCTCCGATGTGGGCGGCCACCGTCAGCCGGCGCTTTAACTTTGTTGATCGTCCGAAGTTCCAGTCTTTTGTGGGAATCGGAGCGGCGTATCTGGATACGAATCCCTGCCCAAACTCAGCTACCGCGAATGACCACACGCCGGTGCTCGATTACTACGAGTATGTCTATCATGGTTGCGACAAACTCAATGGATCGAAACTAAATTACTCGCTGCAACTTGGCATGCGCTTTTATGACAGCCATCGTAGTCATGCCTTGGAATTTGCCTATCGGCACTTTAGCAATGCGGGCATGACCAGCGGTAACCGGGGTGAGGACTTGCTGACCGCGATGCTGGTGTTTTAAGTCGCCGTTGTTTGCGCTCGTGGGTCCAGCGGACTGAGTGCCAGCAGTGAAAGGCCGCGTAAGACCAGATCTTGGCGTAGATCAACGGGTCTGCCAAGCAGGGGCGCAAGCGTTTGTGCATCGCCCCCTGCCAATAGGAGTCTGGGAGCGGTTGTGGGCTCCCTCGCTTGCAGCACGTCCAGTGATTGCAGAATGAGTGCTGCCAGCGCTTGGCTCGGCTGACTGGCCTGCAAATCACTGAGCATCTTAAGGCCTGGGACAATCAAGCCACCCAGATGCAGTCCGTTAGCGCTCAATGCGTCGATGGTCAGTGCAGTGCCACCACCGACCAGTAGACAAGGGCCGGTATTTTCTTGTCTGGCGGCCAGCAGTGCGAGCCATCGATCGATGCCTAAGCTCGCTGGCTGTCGATACCCATTCGTCACGCCGAGTTGAGTCGGTTGGGCCTCTGGGTATTCTGGCGTCACTCCGAAGGCGCTTTGCGTAAACGTCGCAAACTCCGCCGCAAAGCTCGGTCCGCGTACGTTGGCCACTAAGATGCGCTGCGGTCGGTGCTGACTGTCTGCCATGGTTTGTGTCCATGGGGCGGATGCCTCATAGACCGCGGCTTGCATAGGCGTGAGACCCTGGTCTGACAGCCAGGTCCATTTGATTCGCGTATTACCAGCGTCTACTAACAAGATCATAGAGACTAATTCTAGGCGATTACCGCCTGACACGGCTATTATCTCCGCTGTCCTGGTTTGCTCAGTGAATTCCTATGGTTGATCGCGCAATGCCCGTGTCAGGTCCTCGTCTCGAGTTGGTGGTCGCCATGGCGACGAACGGGGTCATTGGCCGCGACAATGCCTTGCCGTGGCATCTGCCCGCCGATTTGGCTTTTTTTAAGAAAGTCACTTTGGGGCATCCTGTATTGATGGGACGGCGAACGTGGCAGAGCATCGGTCGTCCGCTGCCTGGGCGCACCAACGTAGTCCTGACCCGCGACCGGGGCTTTGTGGCGGCAGGAGCCGTCGTTGTGCACTCCCTTGAGTCGGCCCGCGCAGCCGTGGCGGAGGCCGATCGGTTAATGGTGATCGGTGGCGCAGAGTTGTTCGCTTTGTTGCTGCCAGAGGCAGAGGTATTTCATCTCACGGAGGTGGCTGCTGACATCGCTGGCGATATTGTCTTTCCTGCTTGGTCTAGAGACGAGTGGCAGGAGGAGTGGCGTGAGTCCCACCGTCAGGATGAGCGACACGCTTTTGATTTTAGTTTTGTGCGTTTGCGTCGTCGCTGACGCATGGGTACAACTGGGCGGTGACAGGGCGTGAAAGGCCTATTGCCGCCTGAGTCTTATATCAACACTCGGTAGAGTAGTGGCCGACTAGGCGCTGCATCACTGATCCAAGCCGGCAATTGAATGTCTAGGAGATACCAGCCATCTTCTAGGGCATCCGTGATCCATGCAAGCTCTGTGATGGTCGCGTTTGGGCGTGCGGCATCCGATGCTCGCTTGCTACCGGCAGGCATACCCCAGAAAGCACGATGTGCTGCCAGTAGACCATGGTCATGCGCGCGATCAAGGGACGGAATGTCAACAACGACATGTTGAATGCCGATGCGGACGAGATAGTCGGCAGCTGCCTGGCTTAAGTAAGCTGCGGGTGACTCGCCGACATATTGGCGATTGATCTTATCGGGATGATTGGGTTGCGTTCGGATCACCAACGCATCCGCATCTCCAGGAAAATGCGCGATGGCTTTTGTCAGGAGCGCCTCACTAATAATGAGATCGTCTGCTAGATGACCTTGTCCAAGATGATCCGAGCTTGCGTCTGCGCGCACAGGTTCTACCGAGATCAGCCGTGCCAAAAATAAGCTACCCGGTAGGATATCGGCGATGGCGATGCGTTCCTCACAGAGGTGACCGACGCATTCTGTATGCGTGCCCTGACAGTGGGGGATCACTTGCATCTGATCACAGTTGACGCTGCCGCCTTGGCGAACATCGCCCGTGAACGCTCCAGACGACAGGGGTTCAGCGTGCGCCCGGGGTGCCCCAAAGTGATTGGGCTGTGGGCCATTAAAATGCATGGGGATGGCCAGCGACACGGGTCGATCGCCTTGCGCTGAGTATTGCTTGCCGTGCCTTTCTAGGGTGATTCGGCTCATGGGGCTGTGGGTGCCTCGAGGACCGTCTGGCATTGTCGGCAGGTGCGCAGATTCAGATTGGCATAGAAACGATCGAAAACGGCTGGGAACTGCGTTTCTATATTGTGGAGTACGAAGTACTCCTCGTACAGCAGAGCGTCACAGCTAGGGCAGTACCATTGAAATCCATCGTGCTCGGTTGGTGTACGAGCGCGCTCCACCACAAGGCCGATGGAGCCCTTTGACCGTTGCGGTGAGTGAGGCACCAATGGAGGCAGTAAGAAGACATCGCCGGCGTTTAGCGTGTACTGCTCTACCTTGCCAGCTTGCATGGTCTTCAAAACCAGCGTGCCTTCCAGTTGGTAGAAAAATTCAGCGCCTGGGTCGACGTGATAGTCGGCACGCTGGTTGGGCCCGCCGACGACCATGATGATGAAATCACCCGCCGGGTACACTTGTCGATTTGCGACGGGCGGTATCAGCGCAGCACGGTGCGTCGCAATCCAAGCATCCAAGTTAAAGGGTGGGTTTATGCGCATGGTAAAACACTCCTAACGTATTATAGTCGCTGCTAACGTGCCTTGGGGAACTCGCTGCGTGTCAGTTTGTCTACAGGGCTAGGTGGGGATAAGAGGTGACTGCCATGCGTCAATTAAAAATGCTCGTTGCAAGTGGTCTGCTGCTCAGCATCTTAAGCGGCGGTCATTCTGCCCTTGCAGAGACCGAAGCCGCGAGCCAACGCGCAGCGGAGGCGCCGGTGACAGCGGTCTGGGTGCCTCACGAGGTGAGTTTTTCGTATATGGGGTTTACGTCGTATTACTCCTGCGATGGTTTAGAGACGAAGTTGAAGTTGCTTTTGAGGACCAGTGGCGCTCGCGCAGATCTTAGGGTTTCGGCAAGCTGCAGTGACATGAGCGGAGGGCCGTCTCGACTGTCGAATGCTCGGCTGCGCTTTCACACACTGGCCATGCAGGCACCCACTGATGTCAAGGAAGCGCTACAACCGGGCTTAGGCGAGTGGCGCACGGTGTCTCTGCGTGATCGCTTGCCGTCAGGGTTGTCTGAGGGTGATTGCGAATTGGTAGAGCAGTTTGATCGCGAGTTATTGCCGCTGTTCACCGTGCGTGATCGGGTGAGTCAGATGAATTGCATTCCGCACCAGAGGTCGTTTGGTGGTTTACGCTTGCAGTACTCAGTGCTGGCGCCTATTCCTGAGCCTAAGACGCCCTGATCATCACAATCAGCTGTGAGCAATCGCGCCGAGATTAGGCAGTGGGATCGGGTGGATGATCCTGCATGCAAGGCACTTGTGTGATCGGCTGGTCTTGATCGAGGCGCACAGCCGTCAGTGTGCCGCCCCAGGCACAGCCCGTGTCCAGCCCAAGGAAATGTGGCGTGTTGTACAAGCCGAGCGCCGACCAATGTCCAAATAAAACGCGAGCGCTGAAGGGCGATCGCAGTGGTGATTGAAACCAAGGAATGACGTCGGCAGGCGCGGTTGCTGGGGGTCCTTTGTACTTTAGTCTGAGTGCACCATCGGCGGCGACGTAGCGCAGTCGCGTAAAGCAATTGACTGCGTAACGCAACCGATCGCTGTCACTGAGGCTGGATGACCAGCGGGTTGGTTTGTCTCCGTACATCGATTCAAGAAAGCCAGACGGATCAGCCATCAGTGCCTGCGACACTTGCTGGCTGAGTTGTCGGGCCGTTGTCTGGTCCCAGTGTGGTGACAAACCTGCGTGCACCATCAGGCAGTTGGTTGTTGGATCCTCTTGTAATAGCGGCTGATGAAGCAACCAATCGAGTAGGTCATCACGATCAGGCGCGGTCAGAATATCGTCTAATGTGTCGCTCGGCCGGCTGTGTTTGCCGCCTAGATGCGCCACCGCCAACAGGTGGAGGTCATGATTGCCAAGGACAGTGGTTGCAGCGATTCCGAGTGCTTTGACTGCGCGCAAACACAACAGAGACTGCGGCCCGCGATTAACCAGATCGCCGGTTAGCCACACGCGATCGCGGCGTTCATCGAACTGTAGGCGATCCAGTAGGGTCGCGAATTCATCGTAGCTGCCTTGCAAGTCGCCAATGGCATAGGTCGCCATGGGCTAATGCACGACACCAGGCACTGCCAGTGAAAAGGGGGCAATGGGTGCGTCAAAGTGTTCGCCGGCATCGGTGACCATCTGATAGCTGCCTTGCATCACACCGACCGGGGTTTCGATCATGGCGCCGCTGGAGTACTGGAATGCGTAGCCAGGCTTAAGATGCGGCTGATGCCCGACGACGCCATCGCCGCGCACTTCCTCTACTTTGCCATTGGCATCGGTGATGAGCCAGTGCCGAGTCAATAGCTTGGCGGCCTCAGCACCTTCATTGCGGATGGTGATGGTGTAGGAGAATACGAAACGACTGGCTGTTGGGTCAGATTGTTCCGCCACGTAGCTCGTTAATACATCCACTGCAACTCGATGTGGTGCGCTCATACCGTCTCCAAAGCATTGGGGTCAAAGTATAGCGGGGAAGGGGTGGCTGCAAGGTCTGCAAATTCGCTGGGAGAGAGTGTTTCTGCGCGTCGTTTCGGATCAATGCCCGTAATCTCGAAAGCGGCGGGGCTGATCAGTCCAGCCACTGAGTTTCGTAAGGTTTTACGACGTTGACTAAAGGCGGCGGCGACCACGGCCGCAAAGCGGGCAGGGTCTGGCACTGCAAAGGGGGCTTCGGTATGCGGCACGAGTCGAACGATAGAGGAATGGACGCGCGGCGGTGGCCGGAACGAGCCTGGGCCGACGTCGAATAGCCACTCGACCGTGCAATGAGCCGCTAGCATGACGGTGAGTCGGCCGTAGTCGGCGGTATCCGGCAGTGCCGCCATGCGCGCAACGACCTCTCGCTGCAGCATGAAGTGCATATCTGTAATGACAGAACGCGCGGCCAGAAAGTGAAAGAGCAGAGGAGTTGAAATATTGTAGGGCAAGTTGCCACACACCCTAAATGGCGCAGCGCCAGCGTGTAGTGCCAGCAAATCCACTTTCAAAGCATTCGCCTCGTGCACGATGAGATCGCCGAGTGGTTTCGCGCTACTTTGCAGTATGGGGATGACGTCTCGGTCAATTTCAATGACTTCTAAGTGGCCGATACGTTGCAGTAACGGCAGTGTTAAGGCGCCAAGGCCCGGGCCGATTTCTAAATGACGCTCATCTGCTGATGGATCGATTGCATCAATAATGCGTGCAATCACGCCGGCATCATGCAGAAAATGCTGGCCAAATCGTTTGCGGGCGCGATGTGCGCTACGCGGGTTAGGGTTTGATGGCTTGAGGCTCACGTACGAATGCAGCGTAGTGCTAACTCAACAGCGGCCATTAAGCTGGATGGATCAGCCTGACCGGTACCGGCTAGATCGAGGGCTGTACCATGATCTACGGAGGTACGAATAAAGGGCAGCCCCAGCGTGATATTCACAGCGCGTCCAAACCCGGCGTACTTCAATACGGGCAAGCCTTGATCGTGATACATCGCTAGCACCGCATCCGCATCTTTTAGGTGATGTGGTGTAAATGCAGTATCCGCCGGCAGTGGGCCGTGCACGCGCAGTCCTTCTGCTTGTGCGCGCAAAATGGCGGGTGTGATGATGTCGAGTTCTTCACGACCCAAATGTCCAGACTCACCCGCATGGGGATTTAAGCCGAGCACGGCGATGCGTGGCGAGGGAATACCTAATTGTGCGCGAAGGCCATGGCTTAGCACGCGCAAGGTGTCGACTAGATCTGTGGTGCGGATCGCGCCTGCGACCGCCTGCAAGGGCACATGCGTGGTTGCAAGTGCCACCCGCAAGGTATCGGCCACCAGCAGCATCACGGGGCGTGGAATACCCGCCAGTGCCGCCAGAAATTCGGTGTGACCACGAAAGGGCACGCCGGCATCGTTGATAACGCTCTTTTGGAGGGGTGCCGTGACCATCGCCGCGAAGGTGCCATCCAGGCATCCACTTGCTGCAATCCTTAATAATTCAAGTACATAGGATGCATTCCGCACGTCCAAGTGACCGGCGGTGCAGGGCGCTGCTAAGGGCACGGGGAGGATCTGCAACTGACGCGGTTGGTGGGGGCCGACGCCAGTTGGCGTCACCACTGTGAGTGACGAGTGAAGGCCCAATTGACGTGCGCGATCGGCCAACAGAGTGGGGTCGGCTAAAAACACCAATCGGGCTGGCCACTCACGCTCTGCTAACAGCAGGCACAGGTCAGGGCCAATGCCGGCGGGTTCCCCGGAGGTGACCACCACCAAAGGTGCAGGGGCCGCCGTCATCCGTTATTAGCCGCGATAATCCACAAAGGCTTCGTCACGTAGACGCCGCAACCAAAGTTCAACTTCTTCATCCAGCTTGCTGGCGCGAATCTTTTCAAAGGCACGGCGGCGGTGATCGTCTGCGCTCATGTCTTGCGTGCGACTGCCGAGCATTTGGATGATGTGCCAACCATACTGACTGTGGAACGGCTGACTGATTTCATTCTCATGGAGTTCTGCCAGCTGCTTTTCAAACTCCGGCACAAAAGTACCTGGTGTGGTCCAGCCCAGATCGCCGCCCTCGACAGCTGAGCCGGGATCTTCCGAGATGGCTTTGGCGATCGCGCTGAAGTCGTCATTGCCATTAGCGATGCGATCACGAATGGTTTGTAGTCGACCACGCACTGTCTCGTCATCTTGTAGTTCATTGGTCTTTAAAAGGATATGCCGGGCGTGTAGCTGCTCAACCATCATTGGCTGTGCGTCATTCTTAAATTCATTGACGCGAATGATGTGAAATCCGGATGGTGTGCGCACTGGCTTTGATGTCTCACCAGGCTTCATTTTAGCAACCGCATCCGCCATAAAAGCCGGCAATTCATTGCCTTTTCGCCAACCAATCAAGCCGCGCTCTAGCGCTGTCTGTGCTTGCGAATTAGCAACCGCGAGCTGACCAAAATCTTCCCCCGCGGTGGCGCGTTGGTAAAGTTCTTCTGCCTTTTTCTCGACTTGCTCCAGTTGCCCGGGAGTGGCGGCTTCGGGGAGCGACAGCAAAATATGTGAGACGTTATAGGATACCTCGGCGCTCTTGTCGCCGCTTTGCTTAGCCAGAAACTGATCCAGTTCACGCGGGCTGACATAAATGCGTGAGTAGACATCGCGCTGCCGTAGTAGGGACAGGGTCATCTCGTGACGAACCTGCTCGCGATAGTCAGCATAGACGATGCCTTCGCGCGCCAGCACTTCAGGGAGCTTGCCGAAATCAACGTGGTTCTGTTGGGCGACGTCACGCAGCGCATTGTTGAGCGCCTCATCAGCCACTTTGAGGCCAATCTTCTGCGCGCGTTGCATCTGAATCTCTTGTACTACCAAGCGCTCAGTGATCTGTTGGCGCAGTACCGAGGGCGCTGGTAACGGGGTGCCTTGTTCCCGCAGTTGGTGCGTGACTTCAGCCGTCTGCGAGTCAATTTGGCTTTGCAGAACGACACCGTCATTAACCACGACCGCGATACGGTCTAGCAATTCGCCGCGGCCGCCGATCTCACGGGTTTGAGCAAAAGAGGTGCTTGCGGTGGCAAGGCCGACTAGGGTCAACAGGAGTAGTAAACGAGGCATGAGTCTATGGTGCACCAGTGGTGGAGTTAACTGGGGAGTATCCCCGAATCGCTTGCTGTAGGAAAGCGCCGGTACGGTCGGATCCGTTGGAAAGGCCATTCAGTTCGACCTGCAAGGTAATTGATGTGTCGCGCGTGCCGGTAAACGTGCTGACATAGTGTCGTGCGAGCAATTTGACTTTAAAACAACAGGCTTGGTATTCAAATCCCCCCAAGGCATCCACGCTGGCATGGTCTTTGAGGGAGTACAGTTCGCGTGCGAACACATTCCAGCCGTGCGCCAATGGCCAGGCGAAGGACGCCTCTAATTGCTCTAAGAGGTCGCGCCTGAATCGGTACCCTAGATTAATCACCTGATTGTTTTCAGGCTGATAGCGGACCCGCGCCTCACTCAGGTCGCCCTGCTTGTCGTGTGGATTCCAGACCTCGCCAACCGATAGATTCCAGTTTTGGTAGGCGGTGAGATCCACCTGCCCGACCACGTCGGAGGAATTGGCGACTGACACGGCAGGCTCCCCTGGCAAAGAAATGCGCGGAGGCGTGAAGTAGTAAATCTGTCCTAACGTGGCGCTCAGCAGTTGTTTACCGGAGCTAGGATCAAGCCAGCGACTGGTGGCGCCAGCGGCCAATTGATTTTCGTCGGCGATGCGATCACCGCCGACATAGCGATTGGCGTTGTAAAGCTGCGTATACGTTAAGTCAGGCGTGCCTGTGTCAAACACGGGCAGATCATTTTGTTGGCGGTACGGTACATAGCTATATAGCAGCCGCGGCTCGAGGGTTTGTAGCCAGTGATTGGTTTCGCGCTCGAAGCTTAAGCCCGCATCAAGCGTGGCAATGGGAGCGTTCACCGATGGGTGGTCGGGCGCAAGCCCGGTGTTTTTCAGCTGATACTGTAAGCTTTGAAAGCCCACAGTGGGCGTGATGAATGCAGCTGGGCTTTGCCAGGTGTAGGAGAGTGTTGGATCTACTCGGTACCGTAAGCCCTCTGTGCCGACGGGGCGCACAAAATCAACGCCCTGTGCGCGCAGATCAAATCCGAACCCAAGTCCCTCGTTCCAATGTCCATGCACATCAATCTCAGGCGCGCGGGCGTAGGGTCTGTCTGTTGGCGCGATGGCTTGATCGATGGTTTGAAATTGGTCTACCAAGCCGATGATTTTCCAATGCGAATCTAGATAAGTGAGACTTGCTGCGCGTTGCAAATACGTCACGCTGGTCGCGTCCGTAGCTCCCCCAAAATTTTGGAAGTACGCGCTGTCGCTAACATAGTGGATATCGGTATCCAAGCGTAGACGAGGCGATAGGTCGGTTCGTTCTGTCAATAAAATATTAAAACGATCACTGTGACTGATGGCGTCATTGGGGACCCAGTCGGTCCTGATGGATCCTCGGGAGTTGTCTGATAAGAAGCGGAATTCA
>CAIYVA010000116.1 GCA_903929455.1 uncultured Pseudomonadota bacterium
CTTCTATGAAGGCACCCGGCTCGAATTGCTCCATGATGACCAACTGGCCACCATTCAGAAGCGTGAACAGCAATGCGCCCATACTGATGTTAGAAAATAAACCGACTGGACACAGCGTCACTGCACCTGAATGAAAACGCAGCGCCATGCCGACGTCATAGGCCCAATCCACGCGACGCCTATGACTGTGGACAATGCCTTTCGGTAAGCCTGTGGTACCCGAGCTATAAATAATGTTGAAAGGATCATCGGCCGATGGCCCGAGCGCCAGACACTCCGCCGAGGCGCGATCACGCCAAGTCGCAAAGTCGACCCAGTGCGTAGGCGCATGCACCGCGACGTAGTGTTGAATGGCAGGTAGTCGCGTTCGCATCGCGTCCACCCGAGCGCATTGCGAGGCACTGGCAAAGACAGCGCAAGCGCCTGAGTCAAGCACCATGCGCTCGATCGCCTCGTCCGTGACTGACAGGTTAAGCGGTGCCACACACACGCCGGCCTTGATCGCACCACACAGCAATTCAACCCACTCCAAACCATTGCTCATCAGCATGGCCACGCAGCAGCCGGGCCCAATGCCCATATCAATCAGTGCGTTAGCCACTTGTTCGGTGCGCGCATCGAAGGCCTGCCAACTCAGTTGAGTCGCCCCCACGGTGATCACAGGGCACTGACCTCGCCAACGGGCGTGAAGCCTTAAGATGTCGGCAAATAACGGTTTTGGCGCCTCAATCATGGCGATTCCTCTCTCACCTGGCCCGGACATGAGCAAACTAGCATTTGTCAGACAAATATGACATAAAACAATCCCTGCTTAAAAACCCAGTGACTACCCATGTTTGGCATCACCCCCTCCGCCCGCCTTCGCCCCTCCCCCTATTTTGCAGCCACCGTCGCCGAGGGCGTTACGGCGTTCACCACCTACAACCATATGTTGATGCCCACCAGTTTCGGTCACCCGGACGAAGAATACTGGCGGTTGATCCATGGCGTGTCACTGTGGGATGTGGCGGTAGAGCGGCAAGTGGAACTCAAAGGCCCCGATGCGCTAAAGCTTGCCCAAATCTTGACCCCTCGTCACTTATCGACCTGTGTCGTAGGCCAAGGCAAGTACGTGCCGCTATGCAACCACCAAGGTGTACTGATCAATGACCCGATTTTATTAAAACTCGCCGACGACCATGTGTGGCTATCGATTGCGGATTCCAATATTTGGTTTTGGGCACGTGCAATCGCCGCAGAGCGCAAACTCAAGGTCACGGTGAGCGAACCTGACGTCTCTCCACTCGCACTACAAGGACCCAAAGCCGTCGAAGTAGTCGCCTCCGTGTGTGGCGATTGGATTCGCGATCTCAAGTACTTCTGGTTCAAAGAAACCACCATTGAGACAATCCCCGTGGTGGTCGCGCGCTCGGGATGGTCAAAACAAGGTGGCTACGAAATCTACCTGCGCGATGGAAGCCAAGGCACGGCTCTTTGGAATATCTTTAAAGAAGCGGGCAAACGATGGGACATAGGCCCAGGCAATCCCAACTTCTGCGAGCGGGTTGAGAGTGGACTGCTGTCGTATGGTGGCGACACCGATGACCGCACCAACCCCTTTGAAGTGAGGCTCACCAAGTACATCGATCTGGATGTGGCGGATGATGTCATCGGCATCGCAGCACTGCGTCAGATCAAAGGTGAAGGCGTTAAGCGCCATCAGTTAGGCGTGGTACTCGAGGGCAGCGAACCGACAGCCTTTGGTTTTCTCTGGCATCCGATCTATCGCAACGGCGCCAAAGTGGGTGATCTCACCAACTGTGCCTGGTCCTATCGACTGAGCAAAAACATAGGCTTCGCATTGATCGACGTCAGCTGTCAGGTGGGCGATCGTGTCGAAGTGATCAAAGACGGAAAACCGGTAGCGGGCCATCTGCAGGAACTGCCCTTTATCTAAACCCAGCAATGCACTCACCTTACACTCGAGCCCGTGAGTCATCAGCACCCCTGACGAGTGGATGCGGGCGCACCCATGCGCGCTGATCACCCGATCACCCAAGGGCTCTTGCATCCGCGCTGGATCGTGTCAGCAGCTTTGCTGCTATTAAGCGCGCTCGCATGGGTGTTGCTGATGCAGGATCCCGCAGGGCTGGGCTGTCTCACGCCACTTGGGCAGACACCACACGATGTTCACGGTCCGTTAGCACAGCCCAGTTCACTCAGTCACTTCTTAACCGCTCTATCGATGTGGTTTTTAATGTCGATCGCCATGATGTTACCCACCGCAGCACCCGCGATTCTAACCTTCTCGGATCTGGCCGAGCGCGCTCGCCACACCGCACGACCTCTGAGCGAAGGCGCCTTCGTCATGGGCTACCTGATGGCGTGGCTTGCCTTTGACCTACTGGCCTGCACCGCACAACTGGCTTTAGCCTTGGTGAGTCACCGGCTTCACAGCGCGACCCACGCCTTAGCTTTCGGCTGCCTATTGGTGTTGGCCGGAATGTATCAGTTCGCGCCACTCAAACAGGCTTGCTTAACCAAGTGCCGCAACCCCATGACTTTTTTCCTTGCACACTGGCGTGAGGGCACCATCGGCGCACTACGCCTTGGCCTGCATCACGGCGCATACTGCGTGGGTTGCTGTTGGGCACTGATGTTTCTGATGGTGGCCACTGGCACCATGAATCTTGGATTAACCGCGGGACTGGCCGTACTGATGCTTGCCGAAAAAGTATTACCCGGCGGTCTTTGGATCGGACGCATCGTGGGTGTAGGACTGATGGCCTGGGGCATCCTTTGGATAGCGCCTGGTCTTATTAACTAGGAGAGATGTATGACGACACAATGGCACATGAAGGGCGAACTGGTTTTAAACTGTAATTGCGACGTGTTCTGCCCCTGCGTGGTGAGCCTCGGCAAACACGCGCCTACGCAAGGCTACTGCCAAGGTTGGGTAGGCATCCATATCACCGATGGCGCCTATGGCGATGCGTCACTCACCGACCTCAACGTTGGCATGCTGCTGGATATTCCAGGGCGCATGGGCAATGGCAACTGGACGGCGGCACTGTATGTTGATGAGCGCGCATCCACTGGCGCCGTGCATGCCTTTGAGCAAATCTTTAGTGGTCAGGCCGGCGGCACCACAGGTCTTTTCCGCTTGCTGGTGAGCACACACTTAGGTACCAAAAAAGCACCCATCTCCATCACTCGCGAAGGCTCCGTGCGTCACGTGACCATCGGCAACATCCTGAAGGCATCGGTCGAACCGGTCATGGGCAAGCGCAGCGGCCAAACCACTATGATTCAAAACACAGAGTACTGGATGGGACCGGATGTGACGGTCGCACGCAGCATCAAGAGCAAGCTGCGTGATTTCGGGCGTGTCTGGGGATCTGTCAGGGAAAAGCGCTGAGATCGTCGACATCGACTGGAGCGGCCCCTAAGTGCTGAGACTGACAGGCGAGTGATGCCTCGAGCATTATCTTCGTAGGCTACGCGGCCATCGGCACACCGGCGCGTCGCATCATTGATGGCGCGCGCTCGATCTATCTATGCGGCGGAGAGATTAAAGCACCACGAGCATGACGAGTAGGGAAACTATTCGCCGTGCGTCGGCAAGCCCGCAAGGTACGCATGGATCTCACCAATCATCGACAATGCAATACCCTCTGGTGTGACCGCGCCAATGCGAAGCCCCACCGGCGCGCGTAGTCGAGCGCTCAGCCGCTCCGCATCAGCCCCCAGATCAGCCAATAGCCGACGGCGACGGGCCGCAGGCCCAAGCAAACCGATATAGCCGGGCGCGTCATGCCGAGCAAGCACCCGCAGGTACTCGGTATCGGATGCCAAATGATGACTCATCACCACCACCGCATGGCAATCCAACTGCGCCAAGGTTACTGACAGATCAGCGGCTGGCGCCGCGTGCACCGTAGCCCCCGGGAAACGATCCGCCTTCGCGTAAGCAGCTCGGTGATCCACCAACACCACGCGCCAGCCAAGCGCCAGTGCCGCACGCGCCACCGGCTCCGCATCGGGACCACAACCACAGATAAGCAAACGCGGTATGGGGGCCACGTACTGCGCTAAGGCGCGCGTGCGCCCGTGCTCATGGGTCGTATCAATGGATAGCGTGCTGCGAGCCATCTCAGCCGCATGACCTTGAGCCAACAGCCACATGGGCAAAGGCGGTTGCACACGGTAAGTACCGAGCGGCATTTCGGTTGACTCGTGCACCACCATTAACGAGGCCGTATCCCCACGCGCACTCGCCTCAACAGCACCTTGTAGGGCCTGTGCACCGCTGGTGCCAGCGCCGATCGGCTCTAGTAACACCCGCATAGCGCCTTCACAGCCAGCGCCTATGCCGTACAAAATATCATCCGGCCCACGCATATCATATTCAACGGCGCGAGCGTGGCCGGATCGCAATACCTGATCGGCGTGTTCGCGCAGATCCGCCTCCAAACAACCGCCGCTCAGTAAACCTAAGTAGGTGCCATCAGCCCGTATCAACATGCGAGCGCCCGCTTTTCGATAGGTCGAGCCTGCGGTATGAACAATGGTCGCCAGCACCATAGCCGCAGGTGCCACGGCACACGCACTCACCATGCGCTCTAACGAGGTATCCAGTCGTACCGTCTGCTGTGGCAATGCATGCTCCCTCTAAATTCCAACGGTACGTGTGCGGCCAAACGCACCGTGCGGCCGAACACCGAACAGCCGCCGTGGGCACGCAAACAACGGACAGTTCGTCTAAGCGCGATGGCCCAACCCATCTGTAATCAGTGACTAAACCGGCCGCATCTTAGCGCCGCGCCATAGTAGGACCTCATCCTCCACCCTGCAACACACCCGCCGTGGCGCTGCCAGCACAGCCACCCCGCGTAAAAAAAAGGGCAGGACATCCCGCAGACGAACGACAATTTGCTAAACTTGGGCCATCGGATAGAGCCCATTGGCGAGTAGTGAGGCGTGCTTTGCAGCACCGCTCGCATCCTGCCACCCAAATCGATCAACCCCATCGACTGTCACCAGCCGGAAAGATCTTTAATGAAAACCATACTGCCTCGTTCCGTAGGGCTACTTTTTTCGCTCCTCGCGCTGAGCGCATGCCATCCCGACCGGTTGATGATCGAACGCCTGGATGATGCCAATCACGCCAAAATCGGTGTACTCACGGGCTCAACCGGCGAAGCCATCGCAGCGCATCGCTTCCCAGAAGCCACCCTATTGCACTTTGACGACATCCTAGACGCCGCTGCGGCCACCAACGCGACCCAACTCGACACTTTTTTGACCGCTGATCTCACGGCTATCCAGCTGGTCAAGAAAAACAAAGGCCTCAAGATCCTCAATGAGCCACTCTCGAATGAACACTTAGCGATTGGTGTCCGCAAAGGAAATGATCAGCTGCTCTCGGCCGTCAACGCCGCACTGGCTGAGATGAGAAGCGAAGGTACGCTCGCCTCGATGGAGTCTCGCTGGCTGCAACCAGGCACGACAACGTACGACGCACCCACCCTAACAACACCGACCACCGGCACCCCACTGAAAGTCGGTGTCGCTGCAACCCGTGAGCCATTGATTTTTGTCGATGGCGAAGGCCGCATCAGTGGTTATGACGCGGAAATGATGCGTCGTGTCGCCATTAAGCTCAACCGACCGATCGAATTCGTCGACATGAAGTTCATGGCGCTGATCCAGTCACTACAAGCGGGAAAAATCGATCTGATTGGTGGAGGCATGGCCGCCTCCGATGAGCGCAAGAAGTCGATTAATTTCTCGGATCCTTATACGGATATCCATCAGGTGCTGGTCGTACCCTCCGGTGTGGCCGCCGACAAACCGGCAGCGCGTCGCCTGATCACCTCAGCAAGCGACCTGCATGGCCGAAAAATTGCTGTCCAGATCGGCACTGCCTACGTGCCCTATGTAACCACCAATTACCCTGACGCCACCGCTTTGCAGTACCAATCGGCGTCTGACGTCGTGATGGCGATCAAAAGCGGCAAAGCCGAAGCGTCCCTCTCAGACGTCGAATCACTCAAAGAAATCTTAAAAGCAGAGCCCACCTTTGCCCCAATCGGCGACCCGGTATTCTCTTTCCCAGTAGGCATTGGTTTTAACAAAGACGCCGCAGCGCTCAAGCAGCAGTTCAACACCTTCCTAAAGACAATCCGAGAAAATGGCGTCTATGACAACATGCAAAATCGCTGGCTACAGAGTCAGGACATTGCAGCACCACCGATGCCGCCTGTCACCGGCAAAAACGAACTGGTGGTCGGTATAGCCGTCGTCGGTCTCCCGTATATCAGCGTCAAAGACAATGAGCTGGTGGGCTTTGATATCGAACTGACGCAACGCTTTGCAGCCTCCATCAACCGCCCCATCCGCTACTCGAACATGGAGTTTTCAAGCTTAGTGGCTGCCGTGTCCACCCATAAAGTCGACCTGATTGCCAGCTCGATCTTCATCACTGAAGAGCGTCAAAAGAAAATCGACTTCTCAGACGCCTACGACCAACAAGCTGTGCGCGTGTATGCACTAAAGGAAAACATTGCAGGCGCTGATGGGACCGCGCTGAGCGCCCCAACCGAGACTAAGCATGCTGGATACTTTGCGCGCGTTGCAGAGAGTTTTGAGAGCAACATTCTGCGAGAGAAGCGCTATTTACTGATTTGGGATGGTCTCAAGACCACGGTCATTATTTCCATTTTAGCCACGCTTTTTGGCACCGCCCTCGGTGGACTCGTCTGCTATATGCGCATGAGCGCGAATGCCTGGCTTCGTCAC